>CAVHDN010000043.1:0-10546 GCA_963634315.1 Flexilinea sp.
CCACCTTTATCACCACCTCACCCTTAGCTTTGTCATAGCCTGCATCGACGAATTGCAGCGGACACGTGCGCAGAGCCTTGCGCTCGGGACAGTCCTTAAGCGTGTCGATGGGTGTGGGATGGAAGTCGGTAGCAAGATTATAGTTAGGCCGGTTCTCGGCGCACATCTTCTGCACATAGTATGACGAGCGGCCAACGGTCTTCTCTGAGTTAATCCAAATGAGGTTGGTCTTCCACCTGCGGTCGTGCTGGTTCTCAAATAGCGGGGCATAGCTGGCCATGCGCACGAGGTCACCGTTGCGCTCCATGCCGCCGATGAACGCCGCCTCGCTCAGCGCAGCATACATGTTGCCACCACCCACATTGCCGTTGCAGGCATATTCACCCACATACACCGTGTGCTTGCCGCGCTCCCATTTGTCGAACATGCGAGTGTTGCTGAAGAAAAATTCAGGAGCCTTGTACCAGTGCGGATCGACCATGTCGGTCTTTGGCGTAACACCCTTCTCGCGTTTGTTCATTACATTATATATAATGGAGAGCTGCGGATAGCGTTCTTTTATGGCATCGCGGAACAGAGCGAAGCGCTCTTGATAGATGGGGCCCCAGTTCTCGTTGCCCACCTCAACATATTGCAGCGGATAGGGCTGTGCGTGGCCGTCGGCTATGCGGCGCGCTCCCCATTCGGTAGTGGCGTCGCCCAATGCGTAGTCGAGCGCGTCGAGACACTCCTTAAGGAAAAACTTGACGCTGTCGGCGTGGCACACCTGTGCAAGACGCAACTCACAGTCCATGCCTACGTTGCACACGAAGAGCATGCTTGCACCAACGGCCTCACAATAGTCGAGCACTTCCTTGTAGCCCATGCCATAGGAGCAGCGGTAGCCCCACATGCTATACTCGCCGGAGCGTGCGGCCGGGTCGCCCATGGTCTTCTTCCAGTCGAAGCGGTTGTCGAGCGTTATGCCCTCGGCCACGCATCCGCCCGGCCAACGGAAGAACTTGGGTTGCAGGGCTGTGAGCACATCGGCCACATCCTTGCGCATGCCGTTGGCTTGGTTGTTGAATGTCTTATCGGGGAAGAGCGACACATAGTCGAAACTCACGGTGCCCGGCTTGTCAAGTTCCAAGGCCAGACTGCCCTTGAACGTTGTGGCCGATGCTTTGAGAATAACGTTTATGTCGTTCCAGTCTTTGCCTTCAATGCTCAGCGGAGCCTTACCCAGTGTGCGGCCTTTGTCGTCGAGCAACTTGGCGGTGACGGTACCCATATAGTCGCCCTTGCGCACTATCACGCGCAACTTGTAGGTTTCGCCCTTGCGCAGCCCCATGCCCCAGTATCCGTCGTTAAGCAACTGTACGGGTGCGGTGGTGTTGTTCACCGTAAGCCTCAAATTAGTGGGTGCCGTAGCAAACTTGGGGTTGTCCTTTGTGAGAGTCATGGTGGCCGCACTGCCATCGCTCAGTCGCCAACCATTTACTGCATCCTTAGGCCAGCCAAAAGTCTTGGTGTAGCGTTGGTTGCTCAGATGGTTAGTGCCAAGGGGCGACACGAGCTTGCCCTTTTCTATGGTATAGTTGTGGGGCACGGTGGCATCTTCAAAACTGCGGTTCTGCACAAGCTCGGCATAGAGTCCGCCGTCGCCCGCATGGTTTATCTCCTCGAAGAACACACCATACATGTTGGGCGAGATGTCGGCCTCGTGGCTGTTCACCTCAATGTTTACAACTCCATCCTGTGCCATTGCGCCAAGTGAGGCGGCAAGCCAAGTGAAGCTCATTGCGATTGTTCTAAGTTTTATATTCATTGCGTTATTGGTTTCCTTGTTCATAATCGTTTGGTTTGCACAGTAGTCGTCCCCACTTGGGGGCAGGGATGGTACGCATCAACGCGCACGCCCTGCCATCACTGCCGTCAAACAACGGCATAATCACTAACTAACTATTAACCAAAACTTTTATTACTAACATTAATATTTCTGTCATTCATTATGGTGCGATTAGGCCATAAATGGGCTGCCATAGCCTTTGCCTTTGTCACTCTGTTGGGTGCAAAATTAGTTTTATGACTATCCTTGGTTGTGGATTTTTAGCTGCAAAATGTGGACAAAAGCTAAGAAAAAGGCCTCTTCAGCCGTTTGTCCACATGAGAAACAGCTAATGTCCACACTAAGCATAAACGTATTGCTGCCTGAACTAAAGATGCTCTTTAGCACGTCTAAACATGCCCTTTAAAATGTGTAAAGATATTGTTTAGCAAGAGAAAGGGTGACCTCTCCGCTATGGAAAGGCCACCCTTACTTTCAGAAGCCAAAGGCTTTTCTTTGGCTTAGGCACTGAACATTACTTAACGTCGTGTAGTGAGGCTCACGCTGGCTGTGGGCAGCGACGAACTGGCCTCGACCTTTACGGTTCCTGCCTTTTGCGAACTACGCACCACTATCATGGCACGGCCTTTCCACGTGGTGACACGCGGCGACACTGTAGGCTCCACGTCCTTGAGGTCGGCCGAAGCGGCGGCAAGCAGTGTGCCCTGGCCCGACACCTTCACATTGACGGGCACACTGGCGTTGGGCACTACACGCCCATCAGCGTCAACCACCTCAACAGTGATGAAGGCTAGGTCCTGACCGTCGGCGGTCATGCGCTTGCGGTCGGCAGTGAGACGCAGCTTGGCCGGTTGGCCTGAGGTGGCAAGTGTGGCGGTGGCTGTTTCGTTGCCGCCCTCGTCGAGGGCCACTGCCTTCAGCGTACCAGTCTGATAGGCCACGGGGAACACAGCCTTATACTCCGTGGCACGGCTCACGCTCTTCTGCGCCACAAGTTTGTCGTTGAGGTAGAGCTTCACGGCAGGAGCCTTGGTATAGACCTCCACCTCAATGGTCTTGCCCTCATGCCCCGGCCAGTTCCACGACTCCCATGTGGGCCACACCGACCACAGAGTCTCGCGTATCTCGCCGTAGTAGCCGTTGGGCTCGCGCACTGCCATATAGACCGTCGATGCGTCGCTTTTGTTCCACAGCATGTCGCGGTAGTGGGAGATGGGCTTGCGCCAGCCCGTCAGGTCAACGTCGCCGCAATAGGCGCCGTGCCACGGAAAGTGCGGACGCTTGTAGTGTTCGCCCTCGCTCTCACCTTTATAATAGAAGCGACCAATGCCCGACTCGCCAAGATAGTCAAGGCCCGTCCACACCATGTCGCCAACGATGTAGGGATGGTCGGCCACATTGCTCCAGTTCTTGAACGCGTCGCGCGGATAGCTCTCCGTCTGCCACATCACTCGGCTTGGCACACGCTGGTGGTCGTCCTTGTGATGGTGCATCATGTAGTTGTAGCCCACGATGTCGAGCGTCTCTGCGTGAGGGTCAAACAGAGGCCACTCCTTGTCGGTCTTGTCCCACGAGCAGAGAGCCTCGGTCACGGGGCGTGTGGCGTCGTGGCGCAGCACCTCGGCCTTGAACTTACGAGCCGTAGAGATTATGTCTATCGTGCGGCGCTCAATCACTTCGTTGCCTATGCTCCAGCAGATTACGCTGGGGTGGTTGCGGTCGCGCAGCACGAGCGACGAGATGTCCTCGCGCCAGCAGGAGTCAATGAGTGTGGAGTAGTCGTATTTGGTCTTCGACCTGTACCAGTTGTCAAACGCCTCGTCAATCACGAGCATGCCTATGCTGTCGCAAGCGTCGAGAAAAGCCTTGGTCGTAGGGTTATGCGACGTACGTATGAGGTTGAAGCCCGCTTCCTTCATCAGGCGCACCTTTCTTATTTCCGCCTGGTCGAAGGCTGCAGCGCCAATCACGCCGTCGTCGTGGTGGACGCAGGCTCCGTTGAGCAGCACCTTCTTGCCGTTGAGCACAAAGCCGCGCTCGGCATCAAACGAGAACGTGCGCACTCCGAACGACACGTCGCGGCTGTCAACAGTCGTGCCGCCCTCAAGCAAGGCCACTTGTGCTTTGTAGAGATTGGGCGACTCGGGCGACCACAAGCGTGGCTGGGCTATGGTGTAGGCGAGGGTGACGGTCTGCGTTTCGCCAGCCTCAACCTTTACTGTCTGCTTGGCTCCGCCCACAGAGACTGTGGCCTCGCGCGGCGTGAAGGACACGTTGGTCACATCTACGCTCACGTTCACCTTGGCCGATGCAGTGCTCACCTCAGGCGTGGTGACACAGATGCCGTTGTGGGCCAGGGTCAGTCCGCTTGCGGTCTGAAGCCACACGTGGCGGTATATGCCCGAGCCACTATACCAGCGGCAGTTGGGCTGCATGGAGTTGTCAACACGCACGGCCACCACGTTGGTCTTCTTGTCTTTGTTAAGATAGGGCGTAAGGTCAACCGAGAAGGGGGTGTAGCCATAGCCGTGGGTTCCAGCAAGCTTTCCGTTGACGTATATGCGGCTCTTCTGATAAACACCTTCGAAGTGTAGTTTCACCGTCTGCACATTGGCCGGCGTGGTGAATGTCTTGCGGTACCAGCCTATGCCGCCTGGGTAGTAGCCGCCGTCGTTGCCCATCGGGGCCTCGGCGTATGGCGCGTGCTGAATGTCCCAGTCGTGCGGCAGGTCAACCCTTTGCCAGTCCTTGTCGTTGAACGAGGGCGACTGTGCTCCCTCCACATCCTTCTCCATGAATTTCCAGCCGAAGTCAAAAAGGCTGGATGTGTTCTGCCCCTTTGCCACAAGGCAAGCGAACAGCAGAACAGCTGTCAATAAGCGTTTCATCTCTTTCATATTCTTTCCTTTATGTTGTTGTCTTTATTATCTAATCTCCCATCCATAATCCCTACTCCATCGTCAGCGTATGATATTTCAATATCACTCTACCTTCCACCAGTCAAGGTTGAAGAGCCGTGCGCCAGAGTTGCCGCGGAACTTGAAGTAGAGGTCGTGCGTGCCGCTCATGTCACGCTTGAACTCCGCCTTCACCGTCTGCCATTCTTCCCATCCGCCTGTAGAGGGTATGGCTATCGTGGCCACAGGCTTACTGCACGGATTGTCTTGGCGCACCTCGATGGTGCCGCCAAGCAGAGCACTGGCCGCACGAAACATGATGGTCTTGGGCGCTTTAGTGCCGAAGTCCACCGCACGCACGTTTATGCTGTCGCCATTGTGAATGTCACTAATATAGACACCTGTCTTAGCGTTCCAGTCGGAGTGTACGCCATGAGAGAAGGCTATGGTCTCCGCCTCCACTCGCTTGTAGGGGTTGACGGTGCCTATGGGCTTTACGCCTTTGTCGGTGGGACGAATGAGAGGCAGTGTGCCGTCGTCGTTCCACTGAAATTCCTCAATGGCCACTGAACGGGCAAAGCTGCTGCCGCCAGGCAGACGGCCTGTGTGATAGACGAAGTACCAATGGCCTTTATACTCCACTATGCCAGGGTGATTGGTGAGCGAACCGGAGTCGAAGTAGTCCATGAGATGCCCCATGTAGTGCCACGGCCCAGCCGGACTGTCGGCCATGGAGTAGGAAATGTGTTCGGGCACTCCGCCTGCCGCATATATGAGATAGTACTTGCCGCCACGTTTCATGAGCCACGGGGCCTCCTCGAAACTGTCACGGTAAACGCCTTTCTCTCCACGTTTGGGATTGCCAAAGGCCTCGTAGGTGAGCGGCACCTCCTCGAAAGTACCGTTGCGGAAGCTCGTCATGTCGTCGTTAAGCTCGCCGAACCACAGGCCACGATTGCCGAAGTACATGTAGGCGCGACCATCATCGTCAACAAACACGGTTGGGTCTATCATGTGCAGGTTGCCACTGGCCATCGACTTGCCTATCGGGTCGTGGAACGGTCCCACGGGACTGTCGCCCACGGCCACACCAACAGAGCGGGAGCGTATGCCTTTCTCCCGCCCGCAGATGTACCAATAGAACTTCCCTCCACGTTCAACACACTGTCCGGCCCATGCATCCTTGGCAAGCCACTGGAAGTCTGCTATGGACAGGCGCGGGCCAAGGTCGGTCCAGTTCACCATGTCGGTGGATGAGAAGATGTGCCAGTCGTTCATGGCGTAGTTGTCGGCACCACTTTCGTCATGGCCGGCATGGATATAAAAAACACCGTCGTGCACTATCGGAGCGGGGTCGCCCGTGTACATGGTCTGCACAATTGGGTTTTGGGCGTGCACCTGTAGCGTGGCCGCAACCAAAGCGCACAATAGGGTCTTGCTTTTACTCATCATATTAGGTTTGTCCAACAATTTATTTTTTTAGGTTTTCACTGCAAAGGTAGTCAGGCAACCTTACGTTTGATGTGGAATAAAAGAAGAAAATTGTGGATTTTGCCTTTGTCGCATCAGAGTCCATGCCCCTCATCTTGTCCGTCCTTGACTTTCGCCCTGTATTCTGAAGGTGTCATTCCTGTCTCCTTCTTAAACACGCGACTGAAATAGCGGGAGTCGGTGAAGCCAATGCTATAGGCTATTTGCGAGAACGGCTCTTCGCTCTTTGCCACAAGTTCTATGGCACGCTGCATGCGCAGGTGACGCACAAAATCGACGGGCGTCATGCCCACAATGCTCTTGAGCTTGGTGAAGAGTGTGGCGCGGTTCATGCCCACAAACTGCGCCATGTCGTTGATGCGGAGGTCGGAGTCGCCTATGTGCTCCTCAAGATACTCCATGAGCTTTTCCATCATGCGTTTGTCATAATCGACTATCTCGGGTGTGGAGAGGCGGTAGCTCTCGCGCGGCTGCGGCTGCGGCTGCGGCTGCAGACTGTCAACAATGCGTTGCTGTAGCATGTGGCGCTGACTTATGATGTTGTCAACGCGGTTCTTCAGATAGACAGCACTGAACGGTTTGGTTATGTAGTCGTCTATGCCTTCCTCCAATCCCTTCAGACGGTCGTCGAGCGAAGCCTTGGCCGAAAGCACGATGATGGGGATGTGGCAGATGTCCTGCCGCTGCTTTATCTCGTGCACCATAGTCAGGCCGTCCATTACGGGCATGGTCACGTCGGTGATGATGAAGTCGGGCAACTCCGAAATGGCCTTTTCCAGTCCCTCCTTGCCGTTGCTGGCGGTAATGACGCTGTAGGCTGTGCTCAGCACGCTTTGCAGGAAGGCACGCATGTCGTCGTTGTCCTCCACCACGAGCATGCGTATGTTCTCACTCCACGAGTGATTTTCCACAGTGCCCACCAGCGCTTCGTCGGGTTTGCCGAACACCGGGATGTGCTCGTCATCTACAAAGAAACTGTTGTCCATGTAGTTGCTGAGCATGTTGTTGGTCATTTCGAGCATGCTCCGCACGTTGCGCCGTACCATCTCCAACATCTCTCGCGCCTTCTCCGGCAGACTCTTGTCCATAAGCAGTTCTGACACGGGTCCGCCAATGAGCGTAAGAGGCGTGCGCAGACGGTGACTCGCGTCGGTGTAGAACTTGGCCTTCTGCTCGTGCATCTCCTTTTCTATCTTGGCCTTGCGCCTTATGTCCAGATAGTGCCACACAAGTATGACGAGAGCAACGACAATGACGAAGTAGAGCACGTAGGCCATCCACGACTCCCAGAACGTCGGGTGGGCGTATATATATAATGTGGCAGTGTTGTCAAGCCATTTGCCCTCGCTGTCGGTGCTCTTCACAAGCAGACGGAAGTGTCCGCAGGGCAGATGACTGAAGGTGGCTTTGTGGTCTTTGCCTATGTATTGCCAATCCTTGTCAACTCCCTCCAGCTTGTAGGCATAGCGTATGTTGCCGGCGTTGGCGTAGTCGAGCGCGGCAAAGTTGACGGTCACGCTTCGGCGGTCGGAAGGCAGCTCCACCTGACGGCTGTAGAGAATGGGGTGAGGATTGGTGTCGCCATGGAAATACATGTAAGGGAACACTATTCTCGGCTTCAGCTCCCTGTTGCTAAGGTCTTGAGGACGGAAGATGACCATGCCATTGATGGTGCCGATGGCCAGTTCGCCCGTTTTCCTGTTAAGAGAGGGCAGAGCTTCGGAAAACTCGATAAGCTCTCCCTTCATTGTCACGTCGTAGAAGTAGATGTTGCCCGAGGCGGGGTCGAACCTCTCGAGACAGTTCTCGCGCACTATCCACAGCTGTCCGTTGGCATCTTCCTGCATGGCCATGATTATGCCCTGCACCGACGAGTGGGCGTTGCACACCTTCATCCTCAGCCGTCCGAGCAAGGACTTTGCTTCTATCTCGCAAAGTTCACCGGCCATCGTGGCCAAGAAGATTCTTCCACTGCGCATGACGATAACCTGCATGACATCGTGGGAGGGCAGCGAACTGTCGTCGTGCGGATTGGTCTCCGAGTAGTGGAACACTATGTCACCGGGGTGTTGAAACCTGTCGCAAAAGGTCACTATTCCGTCGCATGTGGAGAGCATCAGTATGCCATCCTTGGTGCAGGCAATGCGGCGGATGGTCTTGAAGTGGTTCTCGTGATACTGTCTTAGGGTGTTGTTTCTGTTGATGAAGCGAAGCTGTCCGCTGCTCTCATCCACAAGGTTAAGACCGCCCATGGAGCCGTAGGCCCCTATCCAAATGCGTCCCTGCGTGTCTTGCTCTACGCAGAACAATGTGTCAGAGCATAACGAGTAGGGGTCGCCACTGTCGTGGCGGAAGTTCTGCACCTTACCTTTGTCTATCAAGTATAGTCCAGAGCCTTTGGTGGCCACCCAAATGCGCTGTTTGTTGTCCTCAAACAAGAAGTATGGGCGCGAGCAAAACTGCTTTACGCCAGCTCCAAACGAACCGTCGGCGCTCCAATAGCCACTAAGGGTGTGGCCGCCATCGAAGATGGCCAGACGACCGTTGACGTTGCCTGCCCACAAACGGCCGGTGTGGTCGTACAAAAGGGAACGCGTCTCCTGATGGTTCTCGAAGAGCACCTTGGCAAACTGTTGCTTGCCGAAGCTTATCATGTGCAGACTATGCGGAGCCGTACACCAGAGGTTGCCCTGATTGTCAACAAAGGTGCGGAGGATGAGTGGAATGCACTCGTTGAAGTCAACCGAGCGCAGGACGTAGGGCACAAGCCGCTGGGTGGCCTCATCGTAGTAGGAGAAAGTGCCACCCTTGGGCACGCACCAGATGGTGTGGTTGGGGTCCTCCAGCCAAAGGTTGTCGGGGCTGCCGGTCTGTTCCTCAGGCGACGCCGCCTGTGCGTCGAGTTGTTCGGTGCTGCCTTTGGCCGTGTTTATGAGTGTCACGCCGCGCTCTTGGGAGAACGCCCAGATGCGGTGGCGCGAATCTACAAACAAGCCGCCCCGCGCACAGCCTTGCCGCCCCACTGGATACACGCGAGAGGTGTGGCTTCTGAGGTCATAGACCACCACGCCAACATTGGTGCCACACACCAGTTGGCCTTTGCCCATGCTGACTATGCAGCTTATGTTGTTCACTCCGGGGTGCAACACGATGGACCGCTTGCGTCCTTGGCGGGTGTCGTAGCACATGAGGCGACCGCCTGCGGTGGCGTAGTACATCAGATGGCCCGAACTGAAGCAGCACGACACTCTGCCACGCTCCACGTCGCCCTTGCCGTAGAGCACGAGGCCCTTGTCGTATTGAAGCCACTCCCTGCCGTCGTCTCCAAGGAGCACGGCTTCCAGTTTCCGGTCGCTCTTTGGCAAGATTTCTATGTCCATGCCGCTGAACACGGTTTTGTCCTGAATGCGCACTACAAATTGAAGGTTTGTGGCCTCGTCGCGACTGGCCATCCATGTGTGGCCGTTGGGCAAAGACTTTATGGAGACTATGCGCAGCTTTAAGCCGGTCTTCTCCTTGATGATGCTCGAGACATCGATGAAGCGGCACTTCACATTGTCGTAGTAGTACAGGTCGCCATAGTAGGACACGCACCACAGTCCGCCAAGGGCGCTCTTCCTCATGAAGTACATGCGCTTTGAGGACAGTATCTTGGTGTTGTCAGCGTTGCCCTTAAAAGAAGTGAAGTTGTAGCCGTCGTAGCACATCAGACCGTTCCACGACGAGAACCACATCAAGCCGCCTGCGTCCTGCGCGAAACCGTTCACCTTGTTGGTCACCAGTCCGTCGTTGAGGCCGAACGTCCTCACCACACAGTAGGGTTGTGCCAACAGGGTGCAGCAAAGGAGCAGGGCGGTGAGCAGGGCAGTGCATCTTGTCTTTGCAAATGAAAGCATATTCTTCGTCAGGTAGTATGTTAGGTCAGCTTTATCTCATGCAAAGATAATCTTTTTCCTCAAATTCCCGTCATAAAGAATGTCCAAACGGATTTTTCGTCAGAAAATG
Source organism: Flexilinea sp. (assembly GCA_963634315.1). Classification (GTDB taxonomy): domain Bacteria; phylum Bacteroidota; class Bacteroidia; order Bacteroidales; family Bacteroidaceae; genus Prevotella. The sequence continues at coordinate 10,222 of CAVHDN010000043.1, forward strand.
CACTCAAACAAACAAGTTTTACACTATTCAAGTAGTAGGCGCGCTTCTCCGAAGTGCGACCTCAGCAGCATTGGTTGCATTTTGTTTGGCCGCAGTTCGGAGAACTGCTCCTACTAAATTTCCGCTTAGATGCTCCATAGAACGAAGAAAAGGCTTGGCCTGTCCTCGCGACAAACCAAGCCCGCATAAATAGAATATTGGACAAAAGGCATAAGGTGCGACTAACGTCCAAAAAGCCCTAAAATAGAGACAAAAGAAAAGCGCCTCTTTTCTGGTAGAAATGAGGCACTTTTCTCATAGAAATGAGGCGCTTTTCTCATAGAAA
>CAVHDN010000044.1:0-10459 GCA_963634315.1 Flexilinea sp.
CTACTGCGACCTCGCGAATGGGCAAACTTAGTAGGAGCAGTTCTCCGAACTGCGGCCAAACGCAACATAGACAAAAAAGAATCCGCCCGGCGGCAGTAGCAATAGCTACCCGTCGGGCGGTCTCTTTTTTTATGGTGGGGTCTATAATTATCCTTTATGAGTGGGTTCTAAGAAATCACCACCCGCAACATTGCTTAATCCCAAACGCTGTCGTCGCCAAAGCCATGCTGCTTGGCATTGATTATCTCCGTGCCATCATCGTCTTTGTCAAACACCGAGCTGGTCGTATTGTCGATGGTCAACTCCATAGAGGCGGCGAGAATGCTTTCCTCCAGAAGGAGGTCTATTACTGTTGTTTTTGGAGCTTCGTATTTCATAACTCTATGCGTAGTTTTTTATTTCAACACTTTCTTACCATTATGTATATACATGCCGTGAGGCAAGTTGCCAGTCTGCATCTTCATGCCCTGCAGGTTGTAGTAGGCACCGTCGTTCAGTCCGCTGGTCTGCTGTGCGCTGGTGGCCTTGATGCCTGTCGTTGAGTCGTCGAGGTCGAGACTATAGCTCTTGGCCTCCGATGCCGGAGCGTTCTTCAGGCTCAGGAAAGCGCGATAGTAGGTAGTGCTCACGTCCTCACCCATTGTCTTGAACGATGTGGCCCAGCTGTCGAGAGCAAAGCGGTTGCTGTAGGCGGTGGGCACTTCCTTGGCGAAGGAGCCTACAAACTTGTTGCCGTTAGCGTCCTCTGCCTCCTTGTATCCAGAGATGTCGCTAAGCACGTTGGGAGTCTCTGCAGCGATGATGAGATAGAGTCCTGCCTCGCTAGCGCTCACCACAAGGGGAGTTCCGGCAGCGATGGTTCCCGAAGCTGCATTAAACTTCACGCTGTTGTCTGTGACCGAAGCGAACGTGTAGGCTTTCAGGCCAAGAGCCTCAAGAGCGGAAGCCTCCACATCGAAAGGCAGAACACACGAGTTGTTGCCAGACTTAAAGTCGCGGGTGTAGGAGTAGGCCTTCACGCTTTTGTTTCCATCAGTGGCCACATTAGTTTCAGCAGGACTCACGCCATCCTTGTAGGCTGTGTAAGAGGAGTTGACGAAAGCCACCTTTTGGTTCATCGTAGGGAACAGCTTATACTGAGTGTCCATCATGAGTATCTTGCTGAAATTCAATCCAACGAAAGCATCTTGCTTGAAGGCTGTGGTCTGACTTTCGTCCAAGTTCATGTTGCGCAAATCCAATTTCACAAAACCATCAGGCATATTGGTGAGGGCGCGTGCTCTCAAATAGTTGTAGGCCAAAGTTGTGGTGCCGCTCAAATTGTTAATGGTCACAGTTTTGTCGCTGCTAGTATAGTTCTCCAACTCACTCAAGCCCGACTGCGTATAGCGCCAGCTGCTTTCGGCCAAGCTTGAATACTCCTTGAATATGTCGCCAAGAGAGTAGAAGCCGATGTTGTAGATTTCAATGTCGGTGTCCAATTCCGTGCTCGGCTTAAGATAGAAAGAAGCCTCGGTTGCATCATACGACTCATTGTCACACAAGAACTGACGCAGGGTTTCCAAAGCCTCCACATCGCCACTGTTTGTGCCTCGCTTGTCAAGAATGCTGAACACTGTAAGCTTGTGGCCGTTCACTTCCTTATTGAAGCCCAACAGAGGGCCCGTCTTGTTGACATAGTTCTTAGTATCGACAGTCAAATGGTCCAGTTTCTTTGTCTTGTCGAAAGTGGTGTTTGCCTCAATCACCACGAAAGTCTGTCCGTTTTCCATGGACATACTCTCACCCGGCTTCAAGGTCACCTTCAGCTCTTCACTTCCAGTGCCACTAACCGTCACCATGTTTTCACCAATGGTTGTTGTACCCTTGCTTATCTCCAGCTTGTCAGCACTCATGCATTTTTCAAGCCACTTCACACCATCAGCCTGTGCCGGCATGACGTTAAGGACCATGGAGAGGACTGCGCCGCCCCACAGTTTAATTGACGTAGAATTGTTCATAATTGTACTTTTATTAATTAGGTTGTTATACATCATTCATCACTTTAATCGTATTTTTTACCACAATACGAGCCAATTGCCCAACATACTGAAAACAGACAATAAAATAATGTACGTTTTATCATCTTTCAAAGCCATAGTTTAATGTTATTCTTTACGGTGGGAATTTATAGAACCCACCTGTAAATATTGGACAAAAGACATAAGTGCAACTAACGTCCCAAACGCCCTAAATTAGGGTCGAAAAGAAAAGCGCCTGATTTCTGGTAGAAATGAGGCGCTTTTCTACCAGAAATGAGGCGCTTTTCTCATAGAAAAGAGGCGCTTTTCTAAAAGGGTGTAAAGACAGGTCTGAAATACTGCCAATTATTTTTACATTTATTGCCGTGGTTGCAACCGTTTGTCGCAACTTTGACGCAATCAACGCTAAATATAAATGTAACCATGTTCAGAGTAGTCTGCGGAACTTGAACAAATAAAAAACTGACGTGGATTGTTTAGAACCTGCCTATGAAAAAAGGACGAGTCGCCTCGTCCTTTCCTATAGATGTAGGTGGGTTCTAAAAAATTCCCACCTTAGTAAAACCATGCTATCTGTACATCATGAGCGTGCCCCAGCCCAACTGGTCGAAGGCTCCGGAATTGCTTCCATAGCGGCTGTCCCCCACTCCACATTCCGGACGCATCTTGTCGGCCATCTGCTTCACATAGATGAAGCCAGAGGAGAGGCCCTTCACCTTGGCGTAATGGTTATAGTAGATTTCCCAACCCGGACGAACACTGCCACGGCCGCTGTCATCGGCCAACTGCGTGTGGGTTGCACTATGACTCTTGTCACGGCAACTACAATCCACACAATACTCCAACTTGTTGAAAGGCATGTTGGACGCCGTCACGAGCCACTGTCCCTCTGCGTTAGCATTGTCAGAGCCATTGCGGAGGTTGGTCAGAGCCACATACTCACCCAACTTCAACAGAGCGTTGTCGTTGGCGGCAAAGAAGTCGAGCTTGGCGGCATCGGCATTGAGTTTGTTCTGCTCATAGAGCGAGTAGGCCATCTGTGCAAGGTTGGCCGTCACCACTGCCGACATCTGAGCGTGTCCTTGGTCGCGGCCGCTCTCCTGGTCCTGCGCCAACATCTCACCAGAGCCCAACGGGTCGTTGAGCAGGTCACCATTTATCAAATACTTGATGCAGCCGTTGCCCTCACCCTTGTAGAAGTAGTTCACGACATAGTTCACCATGTCGCTATTCTCCGTCAATATGCCTATGGCCATGTAAGAGCACATGTTCACCAAGTCCCAGTTGCTCCAGCAGTGCTTGGCACAAGTGTTGGCATCCTTATGCTCCAAGAAACTCTTGTTCTTCGAGGCAAACACATCAATCATCCACTGCTTGAACACATCCTGGTCGGCCTTGGCCCATCCACTGTAGGCAAGCATCATCTCTGCGGCACAAGCGAAGGTGTAGCCCTGCGCACCTGCCGCCAACACCTGGTTGGCATCATTTGAATCAATCTTCTTGCACTTCAAAGCCCAAGCGTTCAATATCTCCACTGACTTGTTGGCGTAGGCCTCATCGCCCGACAGTTTCCAAATGAGGGCTGTCTGATAGGCCGCTGCGGCGTCACGCATGGCGTAAGCGTAGTTTTCCTTGTCCAGCCCTGTTCCCGTTGGGTCGCCACGCACAATCAACTCCTGCGGCTCCGGTTGGCGAGTCAACGAAGAGTAAGGACTGTTCTTCAACTCCGTAAACGCCTGGGTCACCTCCGGAATGGTGTTAGCGTCGAGCTCCGCCTTCACACGAGCGAAGTCTTCAGCCGTGTACATGGCACATGGGTGGTTGAAAGTATATGTCGTAGTGACATCTGGGTCTGCGGGAGTTTCGGGCATGGTCAAATCCACTGTGCCAAACTCATTCTCTCGGCAGGAGACCGACAGCAACACGAGTGCTGTCAGTCCTGCCATTATGATGTTCTTCTTCATGTTCGGTATCGTTTTTCTTGTCTTTATTACTCTATTTCGAGATGGTCAACATCCTTGATGTATTTCTGCAAGTCTTCATTCGACTTGAAGCTCTGCATCCAGTAAACATTGTAGCTCACCTGATGGTCAACGGTCTTCATGTCGGCATACTTCAACTGGAAGACGGTGAAGGTGATGCTCTCGTTGGTGGGAGCAAGGCCGCCTGTGCCAAACTTCACGGTGGAAAGGTCATACACAAAGACATGAGTGCCGTCAGACAACTTCAGGTCGGAAGAGTACTTGTTGTTGCCGCCGCCAAGAGCTTTGTATTGCGTTCCGCTCTCGCTCGTGCCCACAACGTCGAAGTTGATGTTGCGCGAGGTTATGCCCTCACCAAGGTCTTTCACATCCTGCATCCTCACGGCTATGATGGGATAGTTGCCGGCATGCAGCGTGACAGGAGTGTCCCACCACTTCAAGTCGCCTCGGCTTGTAGTGGCATTCTGCTTGTAGGTCGTCACGGTGATGTAGCCATCGTGCCATACGTGCGAGCTTGACGTGCCGTTGCCGCTCTGCGAAGCATTGTAGAAGCTGTAATGGTCGGGGTTGTGATAGGTCTCGCGTATGAGTCCACAAGGAACGTTGAGATCTATGCTGCTGCTCTGTCCATCGGGCGTAGAGGCAGTGATGGTGACGGTGCCGAAGCCCTTGTAGGTCACCACGCCGTCCTTCACCGTAGCCACGCTCTCGTCGGACGAAGTCCAGTTGAGCAGCGAGGTGGTACACTCGGCGGGCACTGTGGTGTAAGCCAGTTTGAGCGACTGCTCGTTGAGGGCGCACGCATAGCCGTTGGCCGAAGAGTAGGTCTGGTCGAGGGTCACCTGTTCAGGCGTGACAATCTTCTTCACGTTGATGGTCTTCTCGCCCACCACACCCGAACCGTCGAGTGCCGTGGCTATGACCTTCACCTGTGTGAGGATGGCCTCAGCCTGCTTGGCTGTAAACAGTCCGCTTATGGGGTCGATGGAGGCGGCCTCCTCATTGCTCACACTCCAACTGACTGTCTTGTAGGTGGAGTTGTCGGGCAATATCTCTGCCGACATCTGCAACTGGTCGCCGGCATAGAGTTCGTCGGCATCGCTTGCCACGGTGATGGACTCCGCCTTTCTCATCTCCGACGACACCACAACCTTGAGGTTGGCCGTAATGCCACTGCCAGAGAAGAGTCCCACGGGAGACACCTCCACAATGGAGTAGCCATCGCCATCAACGGCCTGCACAAGTCCATTGTCGGAGACCGTGGCATAGCGGGCGTTGGAACTTGACCACACCACATCGCGGAAGGTTATGGTGTCGGGCGTCATGGTATATTCCAGTTGCAGACTCTCGCCCTTCACCATAGGCAAGCACCGTGAACCCGTGGCGTCGGTGTAGAGCAGTTTCTGCTGTGCCTCGGGGAGATTGAACTGCACACTTGAGGGAATGACAGCCGAATAGAGGTTGCCACCCTTGTCATCGTCGCTGCACGAGGAGAGCGTGGCTGTGGTGGCCAAGCCCGCCATGAGCATCAGGGAAAATATCTTTGTTTTCATTGTCGTTATGTTTAGTTATGGTTATCACTCCCATCCTGGGTTTTGTCCGAGGTTAGGATTAAGCTGCAGCTGGTCGGAGGGCAGCGGATAGAGGTAGAGTTTGTCGTTCCACTGGCGGTTGTCGTAGAGGATGATGCAGCCGTCACTGTCTATCTGACGACTCTGGTTGGCCCAAAGAGTCTCAAACTCCGTTCCCTTCCACTTCACGCCCACCTGTGTCACGGGCATTTCCACGGGAGCCGTGGCCCAGCGCTTCAGGTCGTCTATGCGGAAGCCCTCAAACACGAGTTCTACCGTGCGCTCGCGACGTATCTCCTCACGCAGGGAGAGTGCATTGGTCTCAATGAATGTCTTGCTCAGCTTGGGCATGTCGGGATTGGCACGCAAGCGCACTGCATTGATGCAGTCGAACATGGTAGCGTCGCTCATGCTGGCGTCCAACTCATTGGCGGCCTCAGCATAGTTGAGCAACACCTCGGCGTAGCGTATCACGGGGAAGTCCATGGTCTCGTAGCAGTCGGTCACCTGACGCTCCACTGCCCACTTGTGGGTCTGATAGCCGCTGTTGCTTGTTGCGCCCACGGTCTTGGCACGCGCGAGGTCGGTGTCGTCCCATGCCGTGCGACAATGGTCGGCGGTGTTGTCCCAGAGTTGTGTGCCACGTGCCGCCAAAGTGGTGAGCATGCGGTTGTCACGGTTCTGAAACTCCGATGTGGCCTTGTCGTAGCCCTTGAAGAGCGGCGACTTGTCTATAGGCAATCCGTCCTGGCAGAGATAGAGGTTGGCGAGCTTGCGTGTGGGATAGACAGCATTGGTGCAATAGGCCTTGGTGATGTTGAGCCCCACACCGTCGGTTGACTTGTGTCGGCGCGCCAGGATGTATTCGGTGTTGTCCTTGGTGGTGAGTCCGGCAGGGTTGCACTGCGCATCCTCCAGGATGAACATGTAGCGATAGCTCTCAGTGCCGAGCTTCTCGTTGTTGAAGAGTGAATATCTCTTGCCGTCTATCACCTCCTTGGCGGCATCCTTGGCCGTGGTGAGGAGCGAAGTCACACGGTCGGAGTTCACCGTTGCGTCGGCGCCTCCCGTGTGGAACTTCTGCCATGTGCCCTCGTAGAGAGCCACTCGCGACATGAAACTGCGTGCGGCATCCTTGCAGAGACGGCCAGCCTCGGAGGGTGTCTCGGGCAAGCCCTCCACCGCATCTTTCAGGTCGGCTATGCACTGGTCTATCACGAGCGAACGGTCGTCGCGTGCGGCATTCATCTCGGGCGAGTCCATGTCGGCGGGTTCGGTGAGCAGGATGACGTTGCCATAAAGCTGCACAAGCTCGAAATAGCAGTAGGCGCGGAAGAACTTGGCCTCGGCCACAGGCACGGCAATGCTTGAGTTTCCCTTATAGGAGGCGGCGTTCTTCAGCAGCAGGTTGGTGTAGTAGATGTGCTTGTAGAGTGCGGTGTAGTTGCCGTCAGACTGCGGGATGGTGTTGGTGCCCTGACTGTAGGTGTTGACATTAGGACCGGCACAAAGGTCACTGCGCAGGTCACTGTGGGGGCCGTCGCTCACACCATACTGATAGGTGGAGCCGCTCTGGATGTCACGCGTATAGGAATAGAACTGGTTGGCGAACAACTGGAAATTGTCGGCCGACGACCATACGGTGTCGTCGTTCATCTGCGCTTCGGGCGAGAAGTCGAGACAACTGGTCACGGCCAGGCTCATGGTGAGCATCAGGGAAAATATCTTTATTTTCATTGTTGTTATTTATTACGGTGGGAATTTACAGGAACCCTCCTTTAGTTAAAAGGTCAGATTGGCTCCAAAAGTGAAGTTACGCGTAAAGGGATAGCGGCTGGTGCCCGACACGCTTCGTTTGGCCTCGGGGTCCCATCCGTCGGAGATGCGCTTGCTCTCCCAGAGGTCTTCGCCTGTGAAGTATATGCGGCAAGCGGAGAGGAAGCCTATCTTCTTGAGCAACGCAGAGGGCAGACTGTAGCCCACGCTGAGGGTCTTCAGGCGGATGTAGCGTCCATCCTGTGCTGTGAGCGAACTGGCTTGGTAGTCGTAGTTTATGATGTTGCCGTCGGTGGTGTAGGGAGCATAGTAGGCGTCGGGGTTGTCGACGCTCCATGTGTTGCCTATGCTGCTCGTCGTGGTGTTGGTGTAGAGCGTGCGGAAGGGCACTGTCCATGAGTCTATGCCGCGATAGACAAACCTGTTGGCGGAGCCTTGGAACACGATGTTGAAGTCTATTCCCTTCCACGATGCTCCGGCATTGAACGAGTAGCTTATTTCGGGAGTGTCGCTGCCGAGATAGATGTAGTCCTTATAGTCGAGCACACCGTCGCCGTTCTCATCGCAATACATGTTGTCGCCCACACGGAGGTTGGAGGGCATGTTTATGCCGTTGTTGGGATAATACTTGTTGAGGTAGGCCTGCAGCTGCTCCTCGTTCTGAATCTTTCCGCCATAGCGCAGACCGAAGATGGAGTTGAGCGGGTAGCCTTGCTGACTGCTGGTATATCCGGAGCTGAGCACCGACGTGCCGCCGTAGTCGGTGAGTTCGTTGCGGGCGAAGGTAATGGTACCGCCCACGTGGTAGTCCACCCGACCTATCTTTCCGTTGTAGTTGATGCTTCCCTCATAGCCCCAGTCCTTAAACTTGCCGCTGTTGGCCGTAGGTGCGTTGTCGCCGAGCACTGCGGGGTAGGTGATGGACACGAGCATGTTGTCGTTTTTCTTGAGGAAGGCCTCGACGGTACCAGTCAACGCTCCATTGAAGAAGCCGAAGTCGAGGGCTATGTTGTAGTTCTTTATGCGTTCCCACTGGCGTGTGGTAGAGGCGAACTTTCCGTTGGTGGCTATGTAGGAGAGCTTTTCGCTGCCCACATAGGCTCCGTTGAGTATGTTGAGGTTGTAGAACTGATAGCCATCGTAGTTGTCAATGCCGCTCTGCGAACCCATCTCGGCATAGGAGGCGCGCAGCTTCAGGTTGCTTATCCACTTCACGTCCTTGAGGAAGCTCTCCTGGTTGATGCGCCAGCCGGCCGATGCTCCCCAGAAGAAAGCCCAGCGGTTTTCGGGGAGGAACTTCGAACTGCCGTCGTAGCGGGCGTTGAGCTCGAGGAGGTAACGGCTGTCGAAGTCGTAGTTGAAACGTCCGAAGTAGGACATGATGGCGTTGCGGTAGTTGTACTTCTGAATGTCGTCGTTGGTGAGGGTGAGGGTGCCGTTGCCGTTTATCACGTCCAGTCCGTCGAGTATGTCGGTGTAGCTGGCCCCAAACATCTCCATGTCCTTCAGTTCATATTGTGCGCCGAGCGTCAGACTGGTGTTGTGCACCTTTGCAAAAGTCTTGTGGGCATTGGCAAAGCCCGAGATGCTGTAGAAGTCGGTGCGCGAAGAGGTCTGCTTGAAGTAGGACTTCTCTTGCGTGGGGTCTTCGTAGGTCTGCTTGTCGCCGGTATAGTTATAGTAGGTAATGGCGTTCTGCACGGTGCGTCGGCGCGCCTCGCTGGTGTTGTAGCCCACGTTGAGGTTGATGTCGAGCCAGTCGGTGGCCTTGGCCTTAAGCGTCTCGCTGATGTTCATGGCCCTCACGGAGAGTTTGTTGTCGCCGCCTTGCGAGAGCTTGGCCACAGGCGAGCCCCATGTGCCCCAAGCATAGGCTTTGCCGTCTTGTGCGGTGAGGGGCAGACCGGGCATAGGCATGCTCGTGGTGAGGGCGGAGCCAACGAGTGTGGGAGCCACCTGCTCCTGACGGTTGAAGGCTATGCTGCTCTCAAGGGTGAAAATCTTGTTGAGCTTGTTGCTGTAGTTCCAGCGGATGTTGTAGCGTTTGTTGTTGTTGTTGCCATACTGGAGGGTGCTGCCGTCGTAGAGGTAGCTTCCCGATATGCGGTAGGTGCTGCGGTCATTGCCTCCGGCAAGACTCAGACTGTGGTTGGTGCTCCAGGTGCTGCCGAAGAGGCTGCCGAGCCAATCCACATTGTCGTCGAACACGAAGTCGCTCACATCGGTGAAGGCCGACTGCCCGAAGGGGTTGGTGGTCTTGCTCAGGTCTATGTATCCGCCCTTGTACTTCTTGGCCAGCTGGGCATAGGTGAACCACACGTTGCTCGTGTTGTTGTCATTGATGAGAGCTTGCTGTATGCCGTCGGCCCACTGGTCTATGCTGCACAGCTCGGGCATGAGTCCCACGGTCTTGAGCGTGGCACTGCCACTATAGTTTATCTGCAGCTTGCCCTCCTTGCCTTTCTTGGTGGTGATGAGCACAACGCCGCCGGCGGCACGGCTACCGTAGATGGCGGCCGACCCGTCCTTGAGGAAGTTGATGGTCTCTATGTCGTCGGGGTTGAGCAGGCGCATCTCGCTAACGCTGTTGGCGGCCACTCCGTCTATCACCACGAGAGGCTCGGTGGAGTTGAGCGACGACGAGCCGCGAAGGTTCAGACTCCAACTCTCATCGCCTGGGGCCGAACTGGAACGGCTAATCATCACACCGGCCACCTGTCCTTGCAGTGCCTGCAGCGGCGAGGCCAGTCCGCCCTTCTCGGCAAAGGCTTTGCTGCCCACCACGGTGACGGCTCCAGTGAGCGACTCCTTCTTCTGGGTGCCGTAGCCCACTACCACCACTTCCTGCAACAGTTCGCCTGCCTCGCCCATGGTGACATTGAGCGTGGAACCGCTCACCTTGAGTGTCTGTTCGGTGAATCCGATATAAGTGAAACGCAGTTGTGCGCCCTTGGCGGCACGGATGGTGTAGTGGCCGTTGATGTCGGTGACGGTGCCGCCTTGCGAGCCCACCACTTGTACCGTGACGCCCACAAGGGGTTCGCCGGTCTTGTCAACTACAGTGCCCTGCACCTGTTGCTGCTGTGCCACGACAGGGCTGGCTGCGGCC
>CAVHDN010000045.1:0-10452 GCA_963634315.1 Flexilinea sp.
CCCATTGAACTGATTGACGAACAGCTGTGCCACTCCTTCGTCCATCAGTTGGTCGATGCCCTTTTGCAACTGCTTCGACTTCATAGGGTCAGCGTTCTCAATGTACTTGAACATCTCCGGGGAGAAGCTCGGAAGGCCGCGGAAATGCAACTGCTCACCCTCCGTTAACGTGTCGCCTATCTTGAATATGCCATTGTCGGGCAAACCCACTATGTCGCCGGGATAGGCCTCGTCGATGGTGCTTTTGCGCTGCGCCATGAACTGTGTGGGCGAGGAAAAGCGCACGGTCTTGCCCATGCGCACATGAAGATAAGGCTGGTTGCGCACGAACTTACCGCTGCACACTTTGCAGAACGCTATGCACGAGCGGTGATTAGGGTCGATGTTTGCCGTGATTTTAAAGATGAAGCCCGTGAACTTAGGTTCGTCGGGATTGACCTGTCGTTCCTCAGCTTTGGTGGGACGCGGGCTTGGAGCAATCTCCACAAAACAGTTGAGCAGTTCCTGCACGCCGAAATTGTTCAAGGCGGAGCCGAAGAAGACAGGTGCGACCTCGGCGAAACGATAGTCTTCGACATTGAACTCGGGATAGACCCCGTCCACCAGCTCAAGGTCTTCGCGCAATTTCGCGGCGTCGGCCTCGCCCACATGGGCGTCAAGCTCCTTGCTGTCAACATCCACTTCCACCTTTTCCGTCACACGTTGTTTGTCGGGTGTGAAGAGGTCGAGCTTGTGCTCATAAATGTTATACACGCCTTTGAAACGTGCTCCTTGGTTGATTGGCCAGCTCAAGGGCCGTACCTTGATTTCCAGTTCCTGCTCTAGCTCGTCGAGGAGGTCGAAGGGGTCGCGTCCCTCACGGTCCATCTTGTTTATGAAGATGATGACAGGCGTGTTACGCATGCGGCAAACGGCCATGAGCTTCCGTGTCTGCGTCTCAACGCCCTTTGCTCCATCGACCACGATAATGGCTGAATCGACGGCGGTGAGCGTACGGTAGGTGTCCTCTGCAAAGTCTTGGTGTCCCGGGGTGTCGAGTATGTTTACCTTGTAGCCCTCATAGTCGAACTCCATGACCGAGGTTGACACTGATATGCCGCGTTGCTTTTCAATGTCCATCCAGTCGGATGTGGCTGTCTTCCTTATCTTGTTGCTCTTCACGGCCCCTGCCACCTGTATCTGTCCGCCAAAGAGGAGGAACTTCTCCGTCAGAGTTGTCTTGCCCGCATCGGGGTGAGATATGATGGCGAAGGTGCGTCTTCTTTCTATTTCGTTGCCCATTTACTAGTCTTAAGCCTTTAAGTTGACAATACCATGCAACTCATTGGCTTTTATTACATTATTTCTATTCTTCTGTTTTCTTGTACTTACGCTTCTGCTTCCATCAACCGATGCACACATTCCTCAAGCGACTCCTCCCAGTAAGGGACCTCTACACCGAAAGTCTTTTTTATCTTTGTCTTGTCGAGCACACTGTAGGCAGGTCTGTGGGCAGGCGTGGGATACTCGGCCGTGTGCAGCGGCTTCACATGGCAAGTGGTTATGCCCGCTATGCGATGTATGGCCTTGGTGAAATCGTACCAACTGATTACGCCCTCATTGGAAAAGTGATAAACGCCCGGCACTATGCCTTTGTCGATAGAGGTCATTATAACGGAGGCAAGATCACGCGCATACGTGGGAGTGCCTATCTGATCGAAAATGACTCCAAGCTCCTGCTTCTCTTTTCCAAGGCGCAACATGGTCTTCACGAAATTGTTGCCAAACGTGCTGTAGAGCCACGCTGTACGTATTACCATTACCTTCTTGCAGCACTTCATCACTTCGAGCTCGCCCTCGAGCTTTGTGCTTCCATAGACGCTGGCGGGCGAAGTCGGGTCGGTCTCCACATACGGAGTGTGTTTAGTGCCGTCAAACACATAGTCGGTTGATATTTGCACCATCCAGCCTCCACGCTTCTCCACGGCCGCAGCCAAATATGAAGGAGCCACGGTGTTGAGTTTGGCACAAAAGTCCTTGTTGGCCTCGGCTTTGTCAACGGCGGTATAGGCTGCGCAGTTCACTATGCCATCTATTTCGTGCTGCAACACGTAGTCCTCCACTGCCTTTTGGTCACATATGTCGAGTTCTTGCACGTCGGTATTGAAGTAGTTATGTTGCGGAAACTTTGCCTCCAGCAGTTGCATTTCATTTCCCAATTGGCCGTTACAGCCAGTGATAAGTATGTTCATCGTTGTTCTTGTATTTGTTTCCTGTTTCTTTCCTTGTGCCTTCCCTTGCCAGCCAGTGGCTACTCAAACTCCAATGGTTCTTCCTTGTCCTTTTTGTAATAGTCGCTGAGCATACCTATGAGCGTGGATATTTCCTTTATGGCATGCTCGGTGTCGGGACTAATCTCCTTTTGCCGCAAGCGAAGCATCATCACTCCATAAAGCGAGTTGAGACAGGTTTCTATTTCGTTCTCCTCCTTGTTGGCCCCACGGTTGCGAAGCTCCACTATATAGGGCAGCACCTTGTAGTATTCGGATATGTAGAAGGGGAACTTGGTGCTGTGGGTAAGCTGTGCGTGCAGCTCTTCCATCTGCTGCAGCGTGACCTTGTTTATCTGCAGATGGCCCTTTTCACGGCATCCTTCCTGATTCATCATCCTTATGAGAAAGCCGAACCAGTCGGTCTCTTCCTCCTTCTGCTCGTCGGTATAGTCAAACTTGTCGATATACTCATGCCTTATGCGCGACATCGAAAAACCGAAGGCGCGTATCATGTCTTCTATCTGCCACATGTACAACAGATATTCGGCAATATTCTTCTTTCTAAGCTTATCCGCTATAAACATAATCAGAAAAATCTATATAGGTTGGTGAGCGTCCCGAAAAGTATGAGAGCCGAACAAATCATCACTACAGCCCCTATCACCTGATTGATGATTTTTATTCCGTTGGTGTCGAACTTGCCCCTTATCTTGTCAACAAGCCACGTCAGGCCGAACCACCAGAGCAAGGCTCCCGCCACAATGCTCAAGAAACCCACGACCATCTCGAACAGATGGTCGGGCATGACAAAGGCGAACTGGGCATAGAGAGCCAGAAAGAGGAATATTATGAGGGGATTGGAGAATGTCACGAGAAAAGCGGTCACGCCATTGTGTACAAGCGACCCGCGCCCATTGCCCGACTTGTGTATTTTCTTGGTAGGGTCGGTGCGGTAGGTGTATAGCCCAAACGCCATGAGCATCAGACTCCCCGCTATCTGCAGGTAAAAACTGTTCTGCTTGTCGTTGATGAAATCCATGACGTAGCCCATGCCGAAGCCGGCAATGCCTGCATAAATCATGTCACTCAGCGAAGCTCCCACGCCTGTCACGAAGCCAAACCATCGTCCCTTGTTCAGTGTGCGCTGCACGCAAAGCACGCCGACAGGACCCATAGGGGCTGACGCTATCATTCCGATAAGCATGCCCTTGAATATGAAATTCAGTATGTCTATTTGTATCGGGAAAGGCATAACAAATGCAAAGTTGCGAAGAAAATGCGGATTACACAAGTTTTTGCCAATAAAATGATGCAGATGGGTTTGCATAGTAGGAGCGTTTCTCATTTCAAGGATGCCGACGCAGAACAAACGACGCTAACAACCCAGCCCTGTTTTCGTTGTTTTCACAACGCCTTGAAAAAACGCAGCGGCGAGCGAGCACGCCACGGTAGCAACAGCCACGCCAAAGAACGTGCGATAGCCTATGTAGTCTTGCAAAGCGCCAGAATAGATGCCGCCAACAAACATGGGCATGGCCACGATGGCCACGCGACGGAAGCGCACAGCGGTCCTATGCGTCTGGCCGTCGCTCACAGCCAAGCCGCGCAAACACGGCGCCAAGCCAAAGCCCACGAGCATTTGCCGCGCCACTATGTGTGCGGTCACTATGGTCAAGTCAGTGGGCATGTCGTGGCTTAGCAACAGGTAGGCTACATTGGGCGCAGTAGCCGCAACGGCCATTATCCACAGCCAACGCCCTGGGCGCATTTGCCGTGTGAGCCTATTGCCGAGGAGCAGACCGGCCACAAACGCAGCCATGCCCACACTGGCCCAAGCAAAACCATATTCAGTGGGCGAAAGACCCAGTCCTCCATTGTGGCGGGCGTCGATGACGAAGAGGGCGGATACGGGTAAGACAAGTGCTTCGGGAAGCACGAAGAGCATGAGGCAGGCAGACGTGAGCAGAGCCTGGGAGTGGCTCTTCAGGGTTTCTACTAGACTTTGTTTCAGGTTTCGGGTGCACAGTTCAGGTCGTTGCGTCTCATTGTCATTTTGTTCCGCATCAGCTTGTTGCAGTTCATGGTCTTGCTCCGCACCGTTTCGCTCAGTGTCTGACGATGGCAGTGTGGCGCAGTGAAGCAGGGCAATGGCGGCTAGCACTGCAGCAAGGATGTAGAAAGTGAACCTCCACGAAGACCTAACATTGCGCGTGAGCACCTCCATGTTGCCCGCAAAGCTCACCGCCAAGCCATGACAGGCTGTGACGGCCAGGAAGAACGCCACGGCGTACAGAGTGGTAAAATTGCGGGCGGTCATGCGTGTACAGTATCGGCCAGCAAGGCGAGCCGCCTCCACGTTGTGCACCACCCCACACACTCCCGACAGCATAAACAGTGCGTTGAGCGTGGATGTGGGAGCTTCGGAAGCTATACTTGAGGCCAAGGCTATGGTAAGCAGGGAGGTGAGTACTTCCATCGTAACAATGGCGTTGCGACTGTTGAGCGACTGGGGCACAAGCCTTTCAATGGCTGGAGCGAATACCCACGGTAAGAAAAGCCACGAACAGTAGTAGGTAACGTCGTCGTTGCCGAGGCCAAGCCGCCTGTAAAGCACCAGCGAGGTGAGCATGAAGGCCACGGGGAGCCATTCGACCACGGCCAGCGAAACCATCCACCGAAGCGGTGAACGGCCTGCCGGGCTCTTGGCCGGACCTACAGTCGTGTGGGAACTGTGCTCCTGTGTGCCTTTGACGTCCATCAGTTGTCTTTCTTGCCGAATTGAGGGTCAATCTTTATGAAAGCGCACACACCGATGGTGAACAGACAGCACACCATGGTCCAGATGAAGAAATTCTCATAGCCTAGGGTTTCCTGTATCCAGCCTGCAGCCATTCCGGGCAACATCATTCCAAGGGCCATAAAGCCGGTGCAGATAGAATAGTGCGAAGTCTTGTGCTCCCCCTCGGAGAAGTATATAAGGTATAGCATGTAGGCGGTGAAGCCGAAGCCGTAGCCGAACTGCTCTATAAACACGCAAAGGTTGACGGTGAGGAGCGAGTGATCTTGCACGTGGCTAAGATAGACAAACGTGAGACAGGTGAGTGACATGCTCCACGCCATAGGCCATAGCCAACGCTTCAGCCCGCCGTGAGCGGCTACGATGCCGCCTAGTATTCCTCCGAGCAACAGGCCTATCACTCCCACTGTGCCATATACCAAACCCACCTCCTCTGTGGTAAGGCCGAGGCCGCCTTTGTCGACCGGGTCGAGCAGGAACGGGCTTATGAGCTTCACGAGCTGTGCTTCAGGCAGTCGGTAGAGCAGCATGAAGAGCAAGGCGGTCACTATGTGCTTCTTGCGGAAGAAACCCTTGAACGTAGCTAAGAAGTCTTTCCATATATACTCGGCTCCATGGTCGGTGGCGGCGTGGTCACTCTGCGGCTTGGGCAATGCCCAGTTGTGGTAGATTGACACTAGAAGAAAGAACAGCGAAAGCACCACAAACACCGTTGACCATGCCAGCGGAATATTACCTGAACTCACCGTCTCTATGTGTCCGGCCAGTATCACGAGCAGACCTTGTCCGACCATGTTGGCGAAGCGGTAGAAGGTGCTCCTTATGCCCACGTTAAGCGACTGTTGGTGTTCGGTAAGCGCGTGCATGTAAAAGCCGTCGGCGGCTATATCGTGTGTAGCCGAGGTGAAGGCCACAAGCCAGAAGAAAGCCAACGTGAGGCGGAAGAACATGGAGGCGTGCAGGGTGAGCGCAATGCCTGCAAAGGCTATGGCCATGATGAACTGCATGGTGAGCACCCACCAGCGCTTGGTCTTCAGCAGGTCAATGAACGGGCTCCACAGGGGTTTGATGACCCACGGCAGATAGAGCCAGCCAGTGTAGAGGGCAATGTCGGTGTTGGATATGCCCAAACGTTTGTACATGGTCACCGCCACGGTCATCACCACTGCGTATGGCAGTCCTTCGGCGAAATATAAGGAGGGCACCCATGCCCATGAGCTTCTTTTGTTGTGCATTGTCAGTCTTTGATTCTTTGATTAAATATACAGTTTCTTGATGGTCGCTCCACGGTAGTAGTGCAGGAGTATGCGGTCGTAGGTGTAGCCCTGCTCGCCCATTACAGCCGCGCCTATCTGGCACAGTCCCACACCGTGGCCCCAGCCTGCGCCGATGAGCGTAAAACGTTGCGGGAGTCCATCGCCTGACACCTCCTTGTCCACCACAAAGGCACTACTGTAAAGGTGTGTCTTGCTGAGCGCACGCCTTATCTCCAGTTCCTTGCCTATGATGAGCGTGGCCTTCGTGCCCACAATCTTCAATCGGCAGATGCGTCCACTCTTGCCTCGCTCAAGCGGCGTAAGGTCAGTTATGCCTCCGAAGTCAACGCCGGTCTTCTCCTTTATGAGCTCAGCAAGCTCTTCCTGGGTGTAGCTTATGCGCCAACGGTAGAAGTCGGGAGTCTCCTGGTCGTAGTCGTTGAGCACCTGCGAGAGCACTTTCCTGTCGGTGGTATTGCAGAAAGCGTCGGGCGTAGAACGTATCCAGCGCTCTGCATTTTCCTCTTTGGTCAGGTCAGCAGGCATGGAGCCTTCTCCGTCGCGCACAGCAAGTAGATAGGGCTTGGGGGTGTTCTCCCAGCAATACTGAAACTCTTCGGTCACTCCTCCGCAACACTTGCTGAAGCGTGCGTCGCATATTTCATCGTCGTAGGCCAACACTTGCCCGTGGGTGGCCCTCACGGCATCGGTCACTTGTCGGTTGCTTGCCTTGGTTATGCCTTGGTAGCGTTGACAGTGGTCGTCGGCACACACGTCGAATATGGTGTGGTCTTCGCGGTCATACCATCTCACTATCTCGTTCTCGTGCTTAATGAACGAGAAGAAGCTGTTTTGACCCTCGTGCATGCGCCGCCTCTTGGCCATTTGCGCAAGCAGCCAACTGCGCGATATCACGGCATGGGCCTTGAGGAACTCTGCCGAGGATGTGGCTTTCATCTCGCTTGAAATCACGCTGATGAGATACTTCTCCACCGGCAGTTGGTTTATGGCCGTTATCTTGTCGGCTTCCACCACAAGGCGTAATGTGCCGTTGAACACCTGCGTCTCGCGTCTCTCCCAATGGAAATTCACCCCTATGGTCACGTCGTGGAGCGAGAACGACGCGTCAGGGCGCACAGGCGTGAACGTAAGCTCGCGATAACGGTTGCCTCTCCATAGTATGCCACCCTCGTTAAACTCCACGGTCTGCTCGCCCTCTATAGTCTCACCCTTGGCCGAATAGGGTTGGTTCAGCTCAAACTTTATGCTTTTGCCGCTCACTATGCCCACCGTCACTTCCGGTTCCTTGTCACTCGTGGTGTGCTGAATGTCCTTTGCAGTCTGCCTAAGGCGTTCGGCCAAGGCCTTGGTCTCATCGTCGCTTATAGCCACTTCCTTTAGTATGGCCACAGCCTTGTCGGCAGTCAGTCGTTCAAAGTCTTCCTGGCGAGGAGTGATGAGCAGTCCGGCCATATCGAGAGCACCAGGACTTATCATGAAACTTTCATCATCCTCTTTGCCGTAGCACATGGGACGGTGGCGTCGGCGCGGAAACACCACGGTCAGATAAGCCTCAGCGGTGCGCCATGCCACGATGTTCATCATCGGCTCCGGCTCGTCGATTGGATGGGACATGGCGTTGTAGAGCTGCGCAAAGAGCTTTTCGCCTGTGACTGTCTCACGGCTGCGTATGAGCAAGGCGGGACAGGGATAGTCGCCTATGAGCCAAATGCCCTCGTCTTCACCGTGCCTTACTATCTCCGTGAGACTGCGCGAAAGCCGTTGCCAGTTGGTTTGCAGAGGAAGCACTCCGCTCGTGCCGGCTTGCAGATGAGCGTGATCGGGAGCCGAAGCTCCGCAATGGGGACCGTTGTAAAACACTGTGAGCTGCGGCCAAGCCTCCAGCAGTTTGAACATTTCTTTTATATTTCCACTATTGCCGCATAACAGTTGAGGTTCGTGGCGCAAAGTAGGTATGGTGAAGTGCGTGGGGAGTATGGGGTAAGGATTCACAAGCAATTCGTGCCGTAGGCCGGCGTCCTTTCTCGCTTGCTCCTTCGGGCGGTTGGCCTGGCAGAGGAAGCATGGGCGTCGGGCCACATCGCGTTTGTCTATGCTCGCTCCCGTCGAAACGATACGTGCAGGATTGAACTGTGCGAACATTGTCATCGTGTCGCAGTTCAGTTCCTTTGTCTTCACATCTTGCAGGTCTCGGTATCTTGCTCTTGCCTCCGGCCACGTCTCTATTTGGCGGTTGAAGAAGCGTTCAAGCGAGTCGTCGGTAGTGTCGGCTTTGCCGCCGAGCACCTGTTGGCGAGCCTCTATCTCAAGAGTGCGCAGCCGGTCTTTATAGAGGTTGTTGGCGTTCACCTTTTCAACCGATAGCGCAGCGTCGCTGTTGCCCTGCCAGCGTCGGCACAGATACAGCTCATCGTATATGCGTCCTATGCGGTAGTGACGCGAGAATATGAGTCCCAAGGCGTAGTCCTCGCCATAGCTCGTGTTGGGGAATTGCACCTGTCGCAGCAGTGGTGTGAAGAAAGCCCTCGGTGCTCCGAGACCGTTTATGCGAAGTGCGTTGTTGGCTCCGTTCTCGTCAGTCCACTCGCGGTGGTCTATGATGCCGGGCGGCAGGGTATTCAAGTCGAAGTCGCACATGCGGTAGGATCCCACCACCATTGCCGCCTTTTGACTGTGGAAGGCGTTCACTATGGTTTGCAGCGTGTTGGGCGAACTGTAGAGGTCGTCGCTGTCGAGCTGCACGGCGAAGCGTCCGCAACGGTCGTCGCTCACTGCTCTGTTCCAGCATCCGCCTATGCCGAGGTCGGTGCGCTCGGGTATGATGTGCACGAGCCGCTTGTCGTCTATTTCCCTCAACAGAGCGGTGGTGCGGTCGGTAGAGTGATTGTCCACCACAATTACGTTATACTTGAAGTTTGCTTCCTGCGCCAATGCGCTGTTCACTGCATCAACTATTGTCTTCTCCCTATTCCTCACGGGTATTATCACCGATGCCTCTGTCTCGAAGTCCTGCTCGTTGAAGTCGGGAGTGCGGTAGTGCGATGTGTCGATGCGTGCTCCAATGGCCTCGAGATGTGCTGTGGCCGCTTGTTCCATCTCTATCTGCACCTCACGGTTGGCCGGGTTCACGTAATCGAACTGCTTCTCGCCGCTCTTCCGCATGTCGGCCTCATCCTCTGTGTAGAGATATTCATTGATGTGAAACACTTGTCCGTTGCGGCTAAGGAAAAGGCGCAAATCATAAAGCCCAGCATATTGATAGTCGGGGGCGTTTTCCTGTGCAGCATAGCTGTGAAGTAGGTTGGACTTGACCAACAGCACAGAGCCGAAGTCAAAATCGTCGCGTAGGCTTCCCTTTTGGTAGTCGATGGTGGGATGTGCCATGCGCTCTCCGTCCGCCACTGTGTAGCGGTCGGCATATACGAGAGCGGCGGCGGAGTCATCGGCCACACGCAGCAGTCGCTCCAACGCAGTCACCCCGAGTGTTATGCGTGTAGGCTTGGTGAACAGCAGGGCGTAGTCGACTTCGGTTCTCTGCGCTATGTCGGCCATGGTCTTGCTGCTCGTCAGTCGGTCGGCCACTATGGTTTGGCAATCGGAGGGAAAAGCCGTAGCGTCAAAGCCTTTGTCCGATACAATCAAGTGTATGTGGTTTGTGGTCTTGCTTTCGCGCAGCACGCTCACCAACGGTTGCACGTCGGCATATTTTGCGCACGCCACGAAGCAGTCTATCTTTTGTCTCATATAGATTTGGGTCTTATGTGTGTATGGTGTTAGTTGTTAAAACAGCAAGTGCAAATTTACGCATAAAACTCCAAAGGAAGTCCCCTTTGCCCGTTGAATTGCGGCTATGAGGCATATTTGTTGTGGCAAAGGCTGTGTATAGTTGCGGCATAGTCCTGCTTTGTTGCGACTATTTAGTAACTTTGCGCCATGATTGCCGACACGTGTCGGACACATCTTTTATATAATTAGACACCTTTATATAGAAATAAATGATAGTTATAGCAGACAGCGGAAGCACCAAGACCACGTGGTGCATAGCCGAGAAGGGGCACGCTCCGATATACGTGGCCACACAGGGCATAAATCCCTTCCATCAGGACATGGCGGACATAGAGGTTGT
>CAVHDN010000046.1:0-10435 GCA_963634315.1 Flexilinea sp.
GGCAAGGTAAGCTTGCCCTCTGCCATATCATTGCCTGTTGGCTTACCAATCTCCTGAGAATCGTAATAGTCGAAAATATCGTCGCGTATTTGGAATATTATGCCTAAGTTTTGTCCGAATAGTTTTGCATTAGTAATCTCTTCATCTGAAGCTCCAGCCGACAAAGCGCCTATACCGCAACAAGCTTCGAAAAGGGCTGCGGTCTTCTGTTTAATCACCTGATAGTAAACCTCTTCAGATATTTCTTGATTATTAATATTGGACAACTGCAATATCTCTCCACGAGCCAAAGTTCTACCAAGTTCAGATAGATATTGTACAATCTTTTGATTGCCCGTAAAAGACACGTGAAGCAAAGCGGTTGAGAGCAGATAGTCACCCACAAGCACCGCCACCTTGTTGTTATATACAGCATTAACCGAGGCTTGTCCACGACGCTCACTACTCTCGTCAACAACATCGTCGTGCACAAGACTGGCAGTGTGCAAAAGCTCCAAGCCAACAGCTGCATTCTGTGTTACATCCGACACTGCACCATAGTTTTTTGCCATTAGCAATATGAGCATCGGACGCATGCGCTTGCCTGTTTTCTTACGTATATGATCCAAAACCTGTGAAAGCATTCCGTCGGTATGGGTCATAGACGAGTTGAACAAGGCAACGAAATCATCCAAGTCAGTCTCTATCGGTTTCTTTATCAGCGACAAATAGTCCATCACGTGAAATTTGTTACAAAATTACTGAATTAATCGGGATAATGTCGATTTTTTTAGTAATTTTACGTAGAAAACCAACAAGAAAAAAATGGACAAGCTATTCCTTTTAGACGCATACGCACTGATATACCGCTCATACTATGCGTTCATCAAAAATCCACGCATCAACTCCAAAGGACAGAACACATCGGCAATAATGGGCTTCGTAAACACGCTCCATGAGGTGAGGGAAAAGGAAAACCCGACATACATGGGCGTAGCTTTCGACCCCGACGGCCCAACATTCCGCCACGAAGCCTACCCTGAATATAAGGCGCAACGTGAGGCTTGTCCTGAAGACATAAAAGCCTCTGTTCCAATAATAAAGGATATCTTGCGGGCGTTCCGCATACCAGTGCTTGAGGCCAAAGGCTATGAGGCCGATGACGTGATAGGCACACTCGCCACAAAAGCCAGCCAAGCAGGAGTGCAAACTTACATGCTCACGCCAGACAAGGACTATGGTCAACTCGTGGGGCCAAACGTGTTTATGTACAAACCGCGGTTTGGAGATACAGGCTACGACGTATTGGGAGAGAAGGAGGTGGCCGGCAAATACGGCATTGCAAATACGGCACAGGTGATAGACTTGCTCGGACTTATGGGCGACGCATCCGACAATGTTCCGGGTTGCCCCGGCGTGGGTGAGAAGACTGCCATAAAGTTGATAAGCGAGTTCGGCAGCATAGACAACCTTCTCGCTTCAACCGACCAGCTCAAAGGGGCTATCAAGAAAAAAATAGAGGACAACCGCAAGCAGATAGAGTTTTCCAAATTTCTCGTGACCATCAAAACCGATGTACCCATAGAACTGAACCTCGAAGAGCTTAAAGTTAGCGAACCCGACGAGAAGAGTCTCACTAAAATGTTCAATGAGTTGGAGTTCAAAAGCTTTGCAAACAGAATTCTTAACAAACCTGAAAAGAAGACAAAAACAGCAAACCTACAGCTCGATTTATTTGCCGAATTTCCGACCGACGGGCAAGACGACGCAGAAAACGCGAGTTATGAGAGCCTTAAAACCACCCAACACAGATACGAACTCGTTGATACAGAGGTGAAAAGGTGTCAACTTTGTGACTTTTTAAGGACAAAAAAAATTCTCAGTCTAGACACAGAGACCACATCTACGTCGGCTTTAGACGCAGAACTGGTGGGTTTGAGCTTCTCTGTAGAGGAAAATGAAGCTTTCTATGTGCCCATTCCCGACGACCGTAAAGAAGCCGAAAAAATTGTTAATGAGTTTAAAGGTATATATGAAGATGTGTCAACGACCAAGGTTGGGCAGAACCTAAAGTACGACCTAACAGTTCTCGCCAACTATGGAGTGCATTTATCCGGACCAATGTTCGACACGATGATAGCACACTACCTCATCCAACCCGAGCTTCACCACAACATGGACTACATGGCGGAGATTTACCTCCACTACAAGACCATTCACATAGAAGAACTCATAGGGCCGAAAGGCAAGAACCAAAAGTCTATGCGCGACCTTGCCCCAAGCGAGGTGTATGAGTATGCCGCCGAGGATGCCGATGTTACACTCAAGCTGAAGAACAAGCTTGAACCCGAACTGAAGAAGTATGGAGCAGAGGATTTGTTCTACAACATCGAAATGCCACTAATGCCAGTATTGGCACAAATGGAGCGCAACGGTGTGGTGCTCGACATTCATTCGCTCGAAGAAACGTCAAAGGTTTTGACAACGAGGATGCAAGAAATGGAGCAGCAAATATATGCTGCTGCAGGCACACAGTTCAACATCGCATCGCCCAAACAAGTGGGAGAGGTACTGTTTGAGAAACTTAAGATAGTGGAAAAGCCCAAGAAGACCAAGACCGGACAATATGTTACGAGCGAGGAAGTGCTGCAGTCGCTTAGCGGGAAGCACCCAATAGTGGGCTACATTCTGGAACACAGAGGATTGAAGAAACTACTCGGCACCTATGTCGATGCTCTGCCGAAGCTCATAAACCCACACACAGGACACATACACACATCGTTCAACCAAACTGTCACAGCCACCGGACGACTCTCGTCGAGTGACCCAAACCTGCAAAACATACCAGTACGCGGTGAGGAGGGCAAGGAAATACGCAAAGCCTTCGTGCCTGAGCCAGGATGTCTGTTTTTTTCAGCAGACTACAGTCAGATAGAACTGCGCGTAATGGCCCACCTTAGCGGTGACGAAAACATGATTGAAGCTTTCCGTGAGGGCTACGACATACATGCAGCCACAGCAGCCAAGATATACAAAGAGACCATCGACAACGTGACGCGCGACCAGCGCACCAAGGCCAAGCGCGCCAACTTCGGCATAATCTACGGCATCACCGTGTTCGGACTGGCCGAACGGCTCGACATAAGTCGCGACGAGGCACGCCAACTCATCGACGGATACTTCGCCAACTTCCCAAAGGTGAAAGAGTATATGGAGCGAGCCAAGGACACAGCACGCACCAAAGGCTACGTACAGACACTGTTTGGCCGCCGCCGATACCTGCCCGACATCAACTCACGCAACGCCACAGTGCGCGGCTTTGCCGAGCGCAACGCCATAAATGCACCCATCCAGGGCACCGCAGCCGACATAATAAAGGTAGCGATGATAAGGATAGCCAAGCGGTTCAAGGCCGAGGGCATCAGGAGCAAGATGGTTCTGCAGGTACACGACGAACTCAACTTCAGCGTATTGCCTGAGGAAAAGGAGCAGGTGGAACGCATAGTGCTCGAAGAGATGCAGGGCGCATTCCCCATGAGCGTGCCTCTTGTGGCCGACAGTGGTTGGGGAAACAACTGGCTCGAAGCCCACTAATCCCCCTACTCCACCCTACCATCTGCGCACACATCGCACACACAATAAAGGTCCGCACACCACTCGTAAAGGCAATGCCAACGACGGTGTGCGGACTTCACTGTTTCACATGAAACGCCCAAAACACAACAATCCAGGCAAGGACAAAGCAACTTCAAAAACCTCGACTTGGCAATGATGATAACATTATGCTTTATAACAAAATGCCTATGCGTTGTAACGCATTCGTGCTTTTTTCATCCTTTTCCCTACTTTTTCCCACAAATAAGTAATAACTTTGCACGCTAAAACTCACGAAGCTACGTTTAGACAACCAATTAAAAGACATTCATAATGGTAACATTTCTGTTGAGCCTTTTGGCTCTTGTAGCCGGCTATCTACTCTATGGCCGGTTTGTAGAATACGTTTTCGGTCCCGACGACCGCCCCACCCCAGCCATCACAAAAGCCGACGGAGTGGACTATGTTGTCATGCCAGGATGGAAAATCTTCATGATTCAGTTTCTTAACATAGCCGGCACAGGCCCCATCTTCGGAGCCATCATGGGCGCGAAGTTCGGCCCCTCGGCCTATCTGTGGATAGTGTTCGGCTGCATCTTCGCCGGAGCCACCCACGACTACCTCAGCGGCATGCTCTCCATGCGCAACAAGGGTGCAGGACTGCCCGAGCTGATAGGCAAATATCTCGGTCTGCCCACAAAGCGCATCATGCTCTGTTTCACCACGTTACTGCTTCTCATGGTAGGCACGGTGTTTGTTTACAGCCCAGCCGAAATACTCCACAACATAGGAGGGTCGTCAACGATGTGGATACTCATCATCTTCGCCTACTATGTCATAGCCACCATGCTGCCCATCGACAAGATAATAGGCAAGATATATCCCCTCTTCGCCTTCGCCTTGCTCTTCATGGCCTTGGCTCTAATGGTTTACCTGTTCATACACTGGCCTACGGTGCCTGAGCTCTGGGACGGCCTCGGAAACATGGCCAAAGACCACGACCCGTCGTTTGCCGACAACATCTTCCCCTGCCTGTTCATAACCATAGCCTGCGGAGCCATCAGCGGTTTCCACGCCACACAGAGTCCGCTCATGGCGCGTTGCCTCAAGAGCGAGCGTCTGGCGCGCCCTGTGTTCTACGGAACAATGATAACCGAAGGCATCGTGGCACTCATCTGGGCCACCGTGTCGTCCTATTTCTTCTACGGTAACCCCACTCCAGCCTGCGCCACCGACTTCCACACCTCTGCCCCTGCAGTGGTTGACATCGTGTGCAAAGACTGGCTCGGGGTGGTCGGCGGCGTGCTTGCACTGTTAGGAGTAGTGGCCGCGCCCATCACCAGCGGCGACACGGCCTTTCGCTCTGCGCGCCTGATAATAGCCGAAGGTCTCGGTCTCGCACAGAACTCCATAAGGAGCCGCCTCTACATCTGCGTGCCCGTATTTGCCGTCTCGATAGCCATGCTTGTATGGCAGATGGAAAATCCCGACGGTTTCAACGTCATCTGGCAGTACTTCGGATGGGCCAACCAGACGCTGTCGGTATTCACCCTGTGGACCCTCACCGTGTATCTCGAGCGCAAAGGCAAGCCCTACATCATAACCCTCATACCCGCACTGTTCATGACCACGGTTTGCTCCACGTTCATCTTCGTGTCGAAGCAAGCGTTCGGTCTGCCCACAACGATTGGCTATACACTTGGAGGCTTGGTGTTTGCAGTGGCCTTGGTGTGGTTCCTTTTGTGGCTGCACAAAGACCGCAAGGCCTAAACATGCATTTTACACAGTCTAAACATGCCCTTTAGACTTACTGAAGAGCCCTTTTACAACGCGTGAAAGGGCTCTTTACATTATATGTTTTCAAAGCATCTGAAAAACAAACCATTACAATAGTCGGCCTATTACGGTCAAAACCACGACCTGCGAGCGGCATTTTGGAGCTCCGCAAAGAGTCAAAAACCAAAATAAAGCGTTACCTTTGCAGCCAAATTGCAAATATACATTAACAACATATGGCATTAAAATGTGGCATTGTGGGCTTGCCTAACGTGGGCAAATCCACACTTTTCAACTGTCTGTCGAGCGCGAAAGCGCAAGCCGCCAACTTCCCTTTCTGCACTATAGAACCCAACGTAGGCGTGATAACCGTGCCCGACGAGCGGCTCAACAAGCTGGCCGAGATAGTGCATCCGGGGCGCATAGTGCCCGCAACGTGCGAGATTGTGGACATAGCCGGTCTGGTGAAGGGAGCGTCGAAGGGCGAAGGACTGGGCAACAAGTTTCTTGGCAACATCCGTGAGACCGATGCCATCATACACGTGTTGCGCTGCTTCGACGACGACAACATAGTGCGTGAAGGCGGAGCATCGGTCAACCCCGTGGAAGACAAGGAGATAATAGACACCGAACTGCAACTGAAAGACCTTGAGACCATAGAGTCGCAGCTGTCGAAACAGCAGAAGACCGCCGCCGCAGGCAACAAGGACGCAAAAGTGGCGGTGGGCGTGCTCGAGGCCTACAAGGCAGTGCTCGAACATGGCAAGAACGCCCGCACAGTGACCTTTGACAGCAAGGAGGAGCAGAAATGCGCCCACGACCTGTTTCTGCTCACGGCCAAACCAGTGCTCTACGTGTGCAACGTGGATGAGGGGAGCGCCAAGACAGGCAACGAATACTCAAAAAAAATAGAAGAAATAGCCAAGAACGAGAATGCGGAGATGCTCGTGATAGCCGCTAAGACCGAGGAAGACATAGCCTCGCTGGAGACCTACGAGGACAAACAGATGTTTCTCGAAGAGCTTGGACTGGAGGAAAGCGGAGTAAACCGACTCATAAAGAAAGCCTACTCACTGCTTAACCTCGAGACGTTCATCACCGCCGGCGAGATGGAGGTGAAGGCCTGGACCTACCACAAGGGGTGGAAGGCTCCGCAGTGCGCCGGAGTGATACACACCGACTTCGAGAAAGGCTTCATACGCGCCGAGGTCATCAAGTATGACGACTACATACACTATGGCTCCGAAGCCGCCGTGCGCGATGCCGGCAAAATGGGCATAGAAGGCAAGGAGTATGTGGTGCAGGACGGCGACATAATGCACTTCCGCTTCAACGTTTAGTGTGCACTTGTGCACTGTAACCCTCATACAGAAACACCACAACAACCATGTTCACACTGCTCAACTACATAATATGGAACCCCGACCTCAAGGCTTTCTTCGGTCTTCGGTGGTACTCGCTGTGCTGGCTCATAGGCCTTGTGCTGGCCTACATCATAGTAAGACAGCTATACAAGCAACAGAAGCTCGATGACAAGCTCTTTGAGCCGCTGTTCGTTTACTGTTTCTTAGGCATACTCGTGGGCGCCCGCCTGGGCCACTGCCTGTTCTATGAGCCTGGCTACTTCCTCTCTTCCGGCCGCCACGTGGTGGAGATGCTTCTCCCCATACGCTTCCTTGCCGAAGGCGGATGGAAGTTCACCGGCTACGAGGGACTTGCCAGTCACGGAGGCACACTCGGACTGATGCTCGCCCTATGGCTCTATGTGCGCAAGACCAAGCTGAGCGCATGGCGCGTGCTCGACAACATAGCCATAGCCACGCCCGTCACCGCCTGCTTCATACGTTTGGGCAACCTGATGAATTCAGAGATAATAGGCAAGGTCACCGATGTGCCTTGGGCTTTCGTGTTTGAGCGCGTTGACACCATGCCACGTCATCCGGGCCAACTCTACGAAGCCATAGCCTACGCACTGCTGTTCTTCATAGGCTGGATGCTCTATCGCAAGCAACCACAAAAGGTGGGCACGGGTTTCTTTTTCGGTCTCTGCCTCACCTACATCTTCACGGCGCGCTTCTTCATAGAATACACCAAGGAGATTCAGGAAGCCTTCGAAGCATCACTGCCGCTCGACATGGGGCAACTCTTGAGCATTCCGTTCATCATCACAGGTGTGGCATGCATGGTAAGAGCAAGGAAGAAAGCATGTTAGGCGATGCAAAGAAAGTGTGTTTAGCGATAGCAGCCAAACACTATTGACATGCAAAACAGTAATGGTTAGAGGACGGCAAGACTACCGTCCGCTAACTATTTTCTTTATCTCGTTGAGCTTGTTCAGCGCCTCCACAGGCGTGAGGTTGTTGATGTCGAGACCAAGTATCTCGTCGCGTATCTGGCATAGCACAGGGTCGTCAAGCTGGAAGAAGCTCAGCTGCATGCCCTCACGGCTTCCGGCAATGTCCGCCGTAGGCTTGGCCGCAGAGCCCACCGACGCATTGTCGGCCTCCAGCTGTTTCAGAATGACCCCTGCCCTCTTCACTATGGTGCGCGGCATGCCCGCAATCTCCGCCACGTGTATTCCGAACGAGTGCTCACTGCCTCCGCGCTGCAACTTGCGCAGGAATATCACCTTGCCGTCGATCTCCCTCACGCTGACGTTGTAGTTCTTTATGCGCGAGAAGTTCTTCTCCATCTCGTTCAGCTCGTGATAGTGAGTGGCAAAGAGCGTGCGGGCGCGCGCCTTGGAGTGCTCGTGCAGATATTCCACAATAGCCCACGCTATGGAAATGCCGTCGTAGGTGCTCGTACCGCGCCCAAGTTCGTCGAAGAGCACAAGCGACCTCGGCGAGACATTGTTAAGGATATTGGCGGCCTCGGTCATCTCCACCATAAACGTCGATTCTCCGAGCGAGATGTTGTCGCTCGCACCTACGCGGGTGAATATTTTGTCCACCAAGCCTATTCTCGCACTCTCTGCCGGCACGAAACAGCCTATCTGGGCCAAGAGTACTACGAGTGCCGTTTGACGCAGCAGAGCCGACTTTCCGGCCATATTGGGACCTGTTATTATCATTATCTGCTGCTTCTGTCCGTCAAGCTCAATGTCGTTGGGCACATAGCTCTCCCCTATCGGCAGCTGCGTCTCTATCACAGGATGTCTGCCCCCGTGAATGTCTATCACGTCCGACTCATCAATCTGCGGCCGCACGTAATGGTGCTCCTCTGCCGCCTTGGCAAACGAGAGCAGACAGTCGAGCCGGGCTATGAGGTTGGCGTTTATCTGTATTTGCGGAATAAATTCCTGCATAGACATGACCAAGTCGGCAAAGAGCTTCTGCTCGAGCGACAGAATCTTGTCCTCAGCACCGAGTATCTTCTCCTCATACTCCTTCAGCTCCTGCGTGATGTAGCGTTCGGCGTTGGCGAGCGTCTGCTTGCGCACCCATTCGGCAGGCACCTTGTCCTTGTAAGTATTGCGCACCTCGAGATAGTAGCCAAACACGTTGTTGTAGCCTATCTTAAGGCTCGCTATGCCCGTGAGTTCCGTCTCCCTCTCCTGTATCTTCAGCAGATAGTCCTTGCCGCTATAAGCTATGTTGCGCAGTTCGTCCAGCTCCGGACTCACCCCACTGTTGATGACGCCCCCCTTGGCCACAAGCTGCGGCGGGTCGCTGCACACCTCGCGCCCTATCCTGTCGCGCAACGACTCACACAGGTTGAGCTGCTCCCCCACCCTCTTCAGTATGTCGCCCGCTGCACTCTGGCAAGCGGCCTTCACAGGCTTCACAGCCTCGAGCGCCACCTTCAGCTGCACCACTTCGCGCGGCGAAACCCTGCCCACGGCCACCTTGGAGATGATGCGCTCCAAGTCGCCCATGCGCCTGAGCTGCTCATCCACACACTGGCGGAAGTCGGGTTCCTTGAAGAAGTAGTCCACCACGTCGAGCCGCTCGTTTATGGGTTTCTCCCCCTTCAGCGGAAACACCACCCATCTGCGCAGCATCCGGCTTCCCATGGGCGACACCGTGCGGTCAATCACGTCGAGCAGCGACGACCCGTCGTCCTGCATGGGCTGAAGCAGCTCCAGACTGCGTATGGTGAACTTGTCGAGCCTCACGTAGCGCTCCTCCTCTATGCGCGAGAGCGACGTTATGTGGCCTATCTGCGTGTGCTGGGTCATCTCCAGATACTGCAATATGGCCCCGCTTGCTATCACCCCACTTGTGAGATGGTCCACGCCGAAGCCCTTGAGGCTCTTCACGCCAAAGTGCTTGAGCAACTTCTGCCGCGCGCTCTGCTCGGTAAACACCCAGTCGTCGAGCTCGAAGGTGAACATCTTGGTGCCGAAATACTGCTCGAAGTCGTTCTTGCGCCCACGCTCGAAGAGCACCTCCTTGGGCGAGAAGTTGGCAAGGAGCTTTTCCACATAGTCGAAAGTTCCCTCACCTGTGAGGAACTCTCCCGTGGAGATGTCGAGGAAAGCCACGCCGCACGACGACTTTCCGAAGTGTATGGCGCCGAGAAAGTTGTTCTCGCGGTAGTTGAGAACATTGTCGCCCATGGCCACACCGGGAGTGACAAGCTCGGTAATGCCGCGCTTCACGAGCTTCTTGGTGAGCTTGGGGTCCTCCAGCTGGTCGCATATGGCCACACGTTTGCCCGCCCTGATGAGCTTGGGCAGATAGGTGTCGAGAGCGTGATGGGGGAAGCCGGCCATCTCCGAGCCTTTTCCCGAACCGCCATTGCTGCGTCGGGTGAGCGTGATGCCGAGTATTTTCGATGCGGTGACAGCATCCTCGCAGTAGGTCTCGTAGAAGTCGCCGCAGCGAAACAGCAGCACAGCGTCGGGATGCTTGGCCTTTAGGTCGAAGAACTGCTTCATCATGGGAGTCAGTTCCTTGTCTTTCTTTGCCATATTCTGTTTGTTTGTATGTCTAAGCTGCCAAAGACATGAGGTCTTTAGGCTGTATTTGTGCAGCACGCCTTGCCAAAATGTTGTGGCAATCCACATACTTGCACGGCATACTTCCAGTGCAAAGTTAATGCAAACGAGCGAAAAAAGAGAACTTGTTCTCATTTTTTCCGA
>CAVHDN010000047.1:0-10343 GCA_963634315.1 Flexilinea sp.
TATATAGACTCTTATAAAACTAAACACTTTAATTTTAAACAATAATATTATGCTTAAAAAAGTACTTTTTAGCTTGACCTTAGCCTCTATCGTTGGCTCAGCCAGCGCACAGAGCTTGTTAGGTAAGCGCGTAACCCGTTTCAACACAAAGAAGGTTGAAACTTCAACAGACGCAAAGCGTCTTAATCAAATCGTGTCCCGTGATGGTCTGACCACTGCTGCAGTAAGTGCACCCGTGAAGAAAGCTCCCATGGGCATAGCTCGTGCAGCAGCAACTCCTACCACATGGTTCCAGTATTCTTATTCTGACGACGAGGGTAGCCTTTACATCTCCAGCAACACCAAACTTGCAAGTTATTTCTCCAATTATGGTGCTGTGGGTACCGACAACTACAACATGGCAATAAGAGTTCCTGCAACATATGCGGGCGCTGTGATTGACTCCGTATGCAATATGTTCTATGCTACTTCGGCCATCAGCAACTGCCGTGTGTGGATACAAAACGTAACGTTGAACAGCAGTGGCTCTTTCTCTATTCCTACAAGTGCCGACAATGCAGCCTATTCAATGGCAGTGTCAAACAGTGACATTAAGGGCCTCACAGCCAAAGGCTATCTGCAGATGTCTAAATTTAAGCTCGACAAGACATTCACCGTAGGAGAAAACGGTTGCCTCATCGGCTTCCAGTTCACTGCATCTGCCGACTCTCTTTGCGCTGTGTTTGGCGGAGACTCCGAAAATGGTGGATGGTACCATCAGTTCGATTTCCCCTCAGAGGAAGATGAGTCAAAGACAGAGCCAGAATGGGCCAACATGTATGGACTTGCCAACCTTCCCATTGGTGCTCACATGGACATGACCAACTGCGTGTCGAGCAACGTTGATGTGAATGGCGTGGTGGAGACAACAGGTATAGCCGACTCTACCAACTATGTTGGCGTGAATATCACCAACAATGGTTGGAAGGATGTAACCAGCTTGAGCTATATTCTCTCTGTGAATGGTGCGGCTGAGGCAGAGCAGACACTCACAGCTACCGCAAGCCAAGGTGCTTTGGTAGAGGGCGGTGCTACAACCACTGTTTATGTGCCTGTGAAATTCCCCGCTGGCGAGAACTTCATCTCTGTTGAGTTGACTAAGATTGATGGTGAAGCCAACCAATCAACAACAACGTCAAGCGAAGGCACAATCCTTGGTCTTACCAAAGCAGCCGACCGTGTGTCGGTGGTTGAGGAAGGCACAAGCACATCGTGTGGATATTGCCCGAGAGGTACTGTTGGTCTGGAGAAGGTAAAAGAGGCTCTTGGCGACAAGGTGGTTGCTCTTTCTGTTCACGGCAAGCAAAGCTCTTCTTATGACGACCCAATGACTTGCAGCGACTACGCTTATTTCTTGGATTACTTCATTTCAAGCTATCCTTTAGCAATCATCAACCGTGTTGAAAGTGCTGACCCCTATGCAGGTTTCTATGACAATTACGAGGTTGATGCCACAGGCGAGGTAAGCAAGATTAAGTTTGGTCTTGACAAGGCTGTGGCCACTGTTGACGCTCTTTATCCCTCTGAGGGAACTGTAGCCATGACTGCAAAGTTGTCAACCGAAGAGAAGAAGGTGACAGTCAATACAAGCACTACTTTTAACGTTGACCGTGAGACTGCTCCCTATAGCCTCTTGTTCGTGTTGACCGAGGACGGTATGACTGGTACTGACAATGGCACTAATTTGTGGTCACAGTATAACTACTATTCGCAGAGCTTCATCAATGCTTACTATAATTATTATGGTGAGGATATCTCAACTGCTTTCACCGACACTGATATGGACACATACAAGAATGGCTCTTACAAATATGCTGAGACCTACAACAACGTAGTGGTAGGCGCTTGGGGCGGTACCATTACTCAGGGTGGTCAGGAATATGATGCTTGCCCTATCTATGGCGTGGCCGCTTTTGAAGATCAAGACATCGTGGCTGGTGAGGCTAAGGCTTACGACACCACCTTAGACCTGTCTTCCAACACCATGATACAGAACTATAACAACTTGAAGCTCGCTGTTCTCCTGCTCAACGACAACAACGGCATGATTGTGAACGCCGCTCAGGTGAAGTTGGTTGACCCCGCTGGCATCGAAGGTGCTGTTAAGGACAATAACAATTCTGCTGTTGTGGCTCGCTACTCTATCGACGGCCGCAAGCTCGACGCTCCTGTTAAGGGTCTGAACATCGTGAAGACCGCTGACGGACGCAGCATGAAGGTGATCGTGAAGTAATATGGCGCGACACTAAACAAGATTGTCAAAACAATAGCATAGCCCTTGACTACAATTACAAGGACTTGCTGGCGACAATATAAACGGAGACTCCCCGACCAATGCGGCCGGGGAGTCTTTGCTTCTGTGGCTTCCGTCTGCACCTTGTGTATGGCAAGCAGGCTCCCATCACTTTCCGTAAGGGAAAAAGCAAGGCAGTGCGTATTATCTATAAACGGCAATTGTGTCTGAACTTTA
The DNA here is from genome assembly GCA_963634315.1 of Flexilinea sp. Classification (GTDB taxonomy): domain Bacteria; phylum Bacteroidota; class Bacteroidia; order Bacteroidales; family Bacteroidaceae; genus Prevotella. Next base: position 2,510 of record CAVHDN010000047.1, read on the forward strand.
AATTCTATAAACAACAATAACCAAGAAAACCTAAAAACGACATGCAACAGCAACAGACAGGCAACAGAGCCTATTTGATTTCCATTGTGCTGGTCGCCGTACTCGGCGGCCTGCTTTTCGGCTACGACACAGCAGTCATCTCAGGAGCGGAGAAAGGTTTGCAAGCTTTCTTCCTTAATGCCCCCGACTTCGCTTACACCGACGGGTGGCACGGCTTCACGTGCGCCAGTGCCCTTGTGGGCTGCATCATTGGCAGTGCCCTCTCGGGCTATATGGCCTCCAACTGGGGCCGCAAGCGTTCGCTCATATTCGCCGGCGTGATGTTCTTCATCTCCGCCTTGGGCTCCATGAAACCAGAGTTCCTGTTCTTCACCCACGGCGAGGCTTCGTTCAACCTCCTCATCGCATTCAACATCTATCGCGTGATAGGTGGTGTGGGCGTGGGCTTGGCTTCGGCCATCTGCCCGATGTATATAGCCGAGGTGGCACCGTCGAACATTCGCGGCACCCTCGTGTCGTGGAACCAGTTTGCCATCATCTTCGGTCAGTTGGTGGTCTATTTCGTCAACTTCATCATCCTTGGCGACAACGCCAACCCTGTGGTGGAGGCCATGAAGGTGCTCAACCCCGATGAGGCAGCGTGGACTATATCCACCGGCTGGCGCTACATGTTCGGTAGCGAGGCCGTTCCCGCCGGTTTGTTTGCCCTTCTCATCTGCTTCGTGCCCGAGACACCGCGCTATCTTGTCATGGCAGGCAACGACAGCAAGGCTCTCGCAGTGCTCCAGCGCATCAACGGAGCAGCAAACGGTCAGGCCATACTTGCCGACATCAAAGCCACCATCACCGAGAAGACCGAGCGTCTGTTCACCTATGGTTTGCTCGTAATCTTCGTGGGCATCATGCTCAGCGTGTTCCAGCAGGCAGTGGGCATCAACGCTGTGCTCTACTACGCTCCACGTATCTTCGGTGATATGGGCATGACCAACCCGATGGTCAATACCGTTGTGATGGGCGTGGTGAACATCCTCTTCACCCTCGTGGCCGTGTTCACCGTGGAGAAAGTTGGCCGCAAGCCTCTACTCATCGTGGGCAGTGTAGGCATGGCCATTGGAGCCTTTGGCGTGGCCCTCACCTTCGGCAACGCCTCTCTGAGCCTCGTCACCATGATTAGCATAATGGTTTATAGCGCATGCTTCATGTTCAGCTGGGGCCCAATATGCTGGGTGCTCATAGCCGAGATATTCCCCAACACCATCAGAGGCAAGGCAGTGGCCATAGCCGTGGCATTCCAGTGGGTGTTCAACTGGATTGTAAGCTCCACGTTCGTGCCCATGTTCAATATGAAGACCGCCGGTGACCCCGACTTCGGCCACTGGTTCACCTATGGTCTATATGGCGTCATTTGTGTGCTTGCTGCCCTGTTCGTTTGGCGTATGGTGCCCGAGACGAAGGGTCGCACACTTGAGGACATGAGTCGTCTGTGGCGCAAGGACAAGGACGAGCAGTGACGCTAAAGTCCACCGCCAAACCATAAAACGGAAAAGTTACCTTAGGGAAAGTTGCCTTAAGGTAACTTTTTTCGTACCTTTGCATTGCCCTTGCAAAGGCAATAACCTAACTTTACGCAACTAATAACCAACTTATATCACACAATGAAAACAAAACTGATAACTTGTGCCTTGGCCATGTCATCGGCCATAGCCGCCTTCTCGCAGTCGCACGTGTTCGACGTGAACACCAAAAAGGCTGGGGCTACCGTGCAGAAGACCATGTACGGACTGTTTTTCGAAGATATAAACTACGCCGCCGATGGCGGACTCTATGGCGAACTGGTCAAGAACCGTTCGTTTGAGTTCCCGCAGTCGCTCATGGGCTGGCAGGCGTTTGGCAACGTGGAAGTGAAGAACGACGGACCGTTTGAGCGTTGTCCCCACTATGTACAGTTGAGCTACGCCGGGCACAGCGACCGTCGCACGGGCTTGGTCAACGAGGGCTATTTCGGCATAGGCGTGCTCAAAGGTGAGGAGTATCGCTTCACGGTGTGGGCCAAAGCCACCAGCAGCAACGCTGCCATAAGGGTGCAACTGATAGACCCGAGCACCATGGGTGAGCGTCAGGACTTCGCCACGGTGAAGGTTGAGATAAGTGGCAACGAGTGGCGCAAATATGAAGCTGTTATCAAGTCGCCCAAGACCGACAACAAGGCACAGCTGCGCATCTTCCTTGACGGCAAGAACCCAGTGAGCCTTGAGCACATCAGCCTGTTCCCCGTGAATACCTTCAAGAACCGTACCAATGGTATGCGCCGAGACATTGCACAGGCTTTGGCCGACGCTCATCCTGGTGTGTTGCGCTTCCCTGGCGGATGCATCGTGGAGGGCGAGGAACTGGCCAACCGCTACCAGTGGAAGAACACCATAGGCCCAGTGGAGAACCGTCCACTCAACCGCAACCGTTGGGAGTTCACCTTCGAGCACCGCTACTTTCCCGACTATTTCCAAAGCTACGGACTCGGCTTCTTCGAGTTCTTCCAACTGTCGGAGGACATTGGCGCAGAGCCTCTGCCCGTGCTTAATGTGGGCATGGCTTGCCAATATCAGAACCGCAACAACGAGAAGGCTCATGCAACCATAGACGGACTGCAGCCCTACATCCAAGACTGTCTCGACCTGATAGAGTTTGCCAATGGCGATACAACCACCACATGGGGCCACAAACGTGCGGAGATGGGACACGCTGCTCCGTTCAACCTGAAGTTCATTGCTGTGGGTAACGAGCAGTGGGGCGACTTCTACTTCAAGCGTCTTGAGCCGTTTGTAAAGGCCATCAAGGCTAAGTATCCGAAGATACAGATAATAGGTACGAGCGGTCCTGACTCCGAGGGCAAGATGTTTGACGCTGGCTGGAAGGCCATGAAGGAACTCAAGGCCGACCTCGTGGATGAACATTTCTACCGCAACGAGCAGTGGTTCCTAAGCCATGGCCTGCGCTACGAGAGCTATGACCGCAAGGGCCCGAAGGTGTTTGCCGGCGAATATGCCTGCCACGGTAAAGGAAAGAAGTGGAACCACTTCGAGACGTCACTCTATGAGGCCGCCTTCATGACCGACTTGGAGCGCAATGCTGACGTGGTGCACATGGCCACCTACGCTCCTCTGCTTGCCCATGTGGAGGGATGGCAGTGGCGTCCCGACATGATTTGGTATGACAATGTGCGTGTGTTCAAGACCGTGAGCTACTATGTGCAGCAACTGTATGCCCAGAACAAGGGTACCAATGTGCTGTCGCTCACCATGGGAGGCAAACCAGTGGCAGGCCAAGAGGGTCAGGACGGACTGTTCGCCAGTTCGGTGATTGACAAAAACACGGGTGAGGTGATAGTGAAAGTGGCCAACACAAGCAAGGCAGAGCAAACCATAAGCATGAATCTGCAAGGCATGAAGGGTGTGCGCACGGCACAGACCATCACTCTGTCAAGCTCCGACCTGAACGCAGAGAACTCCCTTGACGAGCCCAATAAGATTGTACCGGTTGACGGAACGGTGGAGTGTGAGGCAGGAAAGAGCAACACTGTGCTCAACGACAAGCTGCCCGCCATGTCCTTCCGTCTGTATAAGATAAAGAAATAGACCGATTAAGCCACCGCAGATTCTTGTTGGTCTGTTGGGTATACAAAATGAACTAACGCGGACCGACATGGGGCTGTCGTAGGGTGCTAAACCGTGGTGTACCATACTTTAAACCTGTGTGGTGCACTGCGGTTCAGCTTTTTTGCCGTCAATGATTGAGTAATCAACGCTTTTTTAGTAACTTTGCGGCCTAAAAACATTACATAACGTTATATTATGGCTGGAACAAAAAAAATAAAAACCGCACTCGTCTCTGTCTTCCACAAGGACGGCTTGGAGGAGCTGCTCGCAAAACTCAACGCAGAAGGCGTTAAGTTCTTGTCAACAGGAGGCACGCAAACATTCATCGAGTCGCTGGGCTACGAATGCCAGAAGGTGGAGGACGTGACCACCTATCCCTCAATCCTTGGTGGCCGTGTAAAGACTCTGCATCCCAAGATTTTCGGAGGAATACTTGCACGCCGCGACAACGAGGGTGACAAGGAGCAGATGGCGCAGTATGAGATACCCGAAATAGACCTCGTTGTTGTTGACCTCTATCCCTTTGAGGCCACTGTGGCCAGCGGAGCATCCGATGCGGACATCATAGAGAAGATAGACATAGGCGGCATTTCGCTCATACGTGCTGGCGCAAAGAACTTCAAGGACGTTGTTATAGTACCGAGCAAGGCGGAGTATGGCGTGCTCCTTGACATTCTGAACAAGAAGGGCGCACAGACCGACATCGACGACCGTAAGATGTTCGCTACGAGGGCGTTCGGAGTGAGCAGCCACTATGACACAGCCATACACAGCTGGTTCGCCAAGTAAAAAATCAGAAACACATAGTCCTTTGTGCCCAATGTCCTTTTGGCGGCAGCTTACGCTGATGAGCCAATGGAGCATTGGGCATGGCGGGCAGGAAAGGGAATATACTTATGGGATTTTTTTCGTTCGTTCAAGAGATAGCGATGGACCTTGGCACAGCCAACACCATCATAATCAGCGACGACAAGATTGTTGTTGACGAGCCTTCGGTGGTGGCTCTCGACCGCCGCACCGACAAGATGATAGCCGTGGGCGAGAAAGCCAAGATGATGTATGAGAAGACCCACGACAACATACGTACCATACGTCCTCTGCGCGATGGCGTGATAGCCGACTTCTCAGCCTGCGAGCAGATGATGCGCGGACTCATAAAGATGGTGCACACAGGAAGTCGCCTGTTCTCACCGTCTTTGCGCATGGTGATAGGCGTGCCCTCTGGCTCTACCGAGGTGGAGCTTCGCGCTGTTAGAGACTCTGCCGAGCATGCCGACGGCCGTGACGTGTATCTGATATTCGAGCCGATGGCCGCTGCAATAGGTATAGGCATAGACGTTGAAGCCCCTGAGGGCAACATGATAGTGGATATAGGAGGCGGCTCGACGGAGATAGCCGTGATATCGTTGGGCGGAATTGTGAGCAACAATTCCATACGAATAGCTGGCGACGACCTCACTGCCGACATCCAGGAGTATATGAGCCGCCAGCACAATGTGAAGGTGAGCGAGCGCATGGCCGAGCGCATAAAGATACATGTGGGCTCCGCGCTCACCGACCTTGGCGAACAAGCACCCGAAGACTATGTGGTGCATGGGCCTAACCGCATTACTGCCCTGCCCATGGAGGTGCCCGTGTGCTACCAGGAGATAGCCCACTGCCTCGACAAAACGGTGGCCAAGATAGAGAATGCCGTGCTCTCCGCTTTGGAGAATACACCGCCCGAGTTGTATGCCGACATCGTGAAGAACGGTATCTACCTCAGTGGCGGCGGAGCCTTGCTCCGTGGTCTCGACAAGAGGCTCACCGACAAGATAAACATTCCGTTCCATATAGCCGAAGACCCATTGCACAGTGTGGCCAAAGGCGCGGGCATAGCCTTGAAGAATGTGGACCGCTTCTCGTTCTTGATGAGATAACATTATTTTTAGTGCAATCTTAGGGCATGACACTTGCACTCCCCGACAATGCAGAAACGCATGAAGGGATGGGCAGCTGTCGTGCCCGTGGATTTGCGTAAGACAGATGCGCAACCTTATAGCTTTTCTTGCCAAGTACAACCATTGGATGCTCTTTGTGATTCTCGAAATCGCAAGCGCCGTTCTGCTGTTCCGCTTCAACAGCTATCAGGGCAGCGTGTGGTTCACGTCAGCCAATGTCGTGACGGGCAAGGTCTATGAGTGGAGTTCAGCCGTCACGTCGTTTTTCTCGATGGTCAAGGCCAACGAAGAACTCACATTGCGCAACTTCTACCTTGAGAAACAAGTGACTCAACTGTCGCGCCTCTACGCCCAGCAGACAGGCGACAGCACCGTAAGGCGCAGTGTGGAGATGCAGGCTTTGAGAACCTACAACATCACCTTGGCCAAGGTGGTGAGCAACTCGCTCGACCGCATGGACAACCTCATAACCATAGACAAAGGCACGGCAGACGGCGTGGAGAAAGACATGGGCGTGGCCAGCGGCAATGGTGTAGTGGGCGTGGTGTATATGGTTTCTGCCCACTATGCAATAGTGCTGCCCGTGCTTAACGTGGGCTCGCGCATAAGTTGCTCCATACGCAACCGAGGCTATTTCGGCTATCTGCGCTGGTATGGCGGCGACCCCTCGATGGCCTATGTTGAGGATGTTCCGCGCCACGCACGCTTCAAGCGCGGCGACTGGGTGGAGACGAGCGGCTACTCGTCAATCTTTCCTCCCGGTGTGCTTGTGGGAAAGATAGTGCAGGTCTATAACTCGCGCGACGGACTGTCATACAGACTGAAGGTGCAGCTTTGCACCGACTTCGGCAATCTGCGCGACGTTTGCGTCATCAGCGACAAGAGCATTGCCGAGCGTACCCGTCTGCTTGAGTCGGCGCGTGACTCGCTGAGGCTTGTAGAACGTGAGTCAAAATAAAGGCTTTGTCGAGAGTGCCAAAACAAAAACGCATTAGGCTTCATACAACTATGCCAATAGATGAGTTGAAACGTGCGGCGTTGTTCGTCGTGTTATGTCTTGTACAGGTGCTAATGCTCAACCAGATGCATCTGCTCAACTGTGCCACACCATTGTTGTATGTCTATTTGGCACTCGTGTTCCCCCTGAACTATCCCCGTTGGGCCGCCCTGTTGTGGTGCTTCATGCTTGGTCTTGTCGTTGACACCTTTTCCAACACGCCTGGCGTGGCTTCCGCATCAATGACCCTGCTTGGCTTGGCCCAGCCCTACATCCTGCAGTTGCTCGTTTCGCGCGACGCCCCTGAAGGTCTTATCCCATCCATGGCCACAATAGGAGTGGGCAAGTATGTAAGCCTTGTCGTGTCGCTTGTCTTGTTGTATTGCCTGTGCTTCTTCTCGCTGGAGTTCTTCAACTTCTTCAATTGGATGCATTGGATGGAGTGTGTCGGCGGCAGTGCGGTGCTCACGTCGCTGCTGGTCTTAACCCTTGAGAGCGTGAGGCGGAAGTGAAGGATTTCAGGTTCGATAACAGACGCTTTGTCATAGGAGGGGTGGCCATATTCATAGTCACTGTCTATATCATACGCCTTTTCATCTTGCAGATCATGAGCGACGACTACAAGAAGAACGCCGACTCAAACGCCTTTCTTAAGAAGACGGAGTATCCCTCGCGAGGCATCATATCCGACCGCCACGGCAAGCTGATGGTCTATAACCAGCCTGCCTACGACATAATGGTGGTGATGAACGAGGCCGAAGGGCGGCTCGACACCGCCGAGTTTTGTGCTACGCTTGGCATGGCGCGCAGTGAGTTCGACCGCCGCATGGCCACTATAAAAGACAGGAGCAAAAATCCTGGCTATTCACGCTTCACCGAACAACTCTTCATCAGTCAGCTCAGCGACAAGGATTTTGGAGTATTTCAGGAGAAGATGTTCCGTTTCCCCGGCTTCTCCACCCAGAAACGTAGCATAAGACAATACCAATATTCGTGTGCGGCTCACATCTTGGGCGACATTGCCGAGGTGTCACCCGCTGACATAGAGGAAGACGACTACTACCAGCCCGGCGACTACATAGGCAAATTGGGCGTGGAGCGGCAGTATGAGAAGCAACTGCGTGGTGAGAAAGGCATGCAAATATTGTTGCGCGATGCCCATGGACGCATACAAGGCAAATATCAGGACGGACGTTTCGACCGTCGTCCCGTGCCAGGCAAGAACCTCACGCTCAGCATAGACC
>CAVHDN010000048.1:0-10056 GCA_963634315.1 Flexilinea sp.
CATCCTTTTCAATTTTCAAAATTACTTAGTTCCTGGAAGTAGGGGTGGCTTTTCCTTAGTGGAATGGTCACCTCTACTCTTTGCTAAAAGGCATCTTTAGGCGTGCTAAAAGGCATGTTTAGACGTGCTAAACATGCCCTTTAGCTATGATATTGGTCTTGTACCATACGGCCGCTTGAGCCAGAGTGTCGCGCATGGCGGCGAGGAAGTCCTTGTAGTTGTCCTGATTCACCTCGATGTAGCGTTCGGGATGCTTGCCGTCGTAGTCGCCGCTGGCCGCTTGAATTACGAAGAACGACTTGTCGGTGTCGTGCTGGGCCACGCTGCCGCGCGCCCGGAGCGCCTCCAATATCTGGTCGTGGTTTTCGGGTGTACAGGGCACCACTTGGCACACCGTCCACGGATATTCCTGGGCCGTGAGTGTTATGTAGCCTTCCATGTGGGAAAGTTCGAAGGTGTGAATTACTTTTGATGTTATCATATTCGTCGTTGCGTCTTTAGGTGGGATTTTTTAGAACCAACCCTTTAGTTTGTTTCGTTGTTGAGAGCGGCTTCAATGTTGCGCATGAGCCCCTCATACTTCGCACGTTTCACCGCACTGCCGCGGAACAGACGGCGGTAGTCGTCGATAGTGAGCGTGCGCCAGTCGTCGCGCGTCATGGAGAGTAGCGAGGGGCTGGGCTGGAGCAGGGGTTCGGTGGTGGGCCGGGCATGACTGTTGTGCGGGCAGGCCGCCTGACAACGGTCGCATCCGTAAATGGTGTTGCCCAAGGCCTTTGCCGCAGCGGGCGACAGTGGCCCACGGTTTTCTATGGTCTGATAGGAGAGGCAGGTCGTGGCGTTGAAGTCAGACAGACGGGCGCCCAAGGCTCCTGTGGGACAGGCGTCGAGGCAGGCCCGGCAGTGGCCGCAGCGGTCGGTCATGGGCGCGTCGGGCTGCAGGTCGATATCGAGAAACAGTTCGCCCAGGAAGAACATGCTCCCCGCGTGGGGTATTATAAGTTGGCGGTTGCGCCCTATCCATCCCAAGCCAGCCTGCACAGCCCAGTAGCGCTCAAGCACGGGGGCAGTGTCGCAGAAGCAACGCATGTGGGCGGGATGAAGGGCCTCAATGCTCGCGGCGAGCGCACGCAATCTGGCCTTCATGAGGTCGTGATAGTCGTGGCCGTAGGCATAGACCGAGAGCTGTAGCTGGTCGGGGGACATGCGCCGCTGGGGTGCATAGCTTAGCGCTACGCTCACGATGCTCTTTACGCCAGGCATGAGCAGTGAGGGGTTGAGCCTCTTGTCGGCATGGTTGGCCATGTAGGCCATGTCGGCGTTGCCTCCTTGGCTGAGCCACTCGCCGAAAGCCTCGGCCACGTCGTGGTCCACGGTGGTGGCCTTGGCTATGCCGCAAGCAAAAAAGCCGAGGTTCTTAGCCTCGGCCTTTATCTGTTCACTCAAATGTTCTGAACTCATATCCTTGCTCCTTCAGCCACTTAATGCTTTCTGGCAGGGCCGTGCGCAGCTTGTCAATGCTCTTGAGCGAGTCGTGGAAAGTTATTATGGACCCGTTGCGCACATAGCGCTTAACATTGTTGAACACATCCTCGGCGGTAAGCCACTTGGAGTAGTCGCGCGTGACCACGTCCCACATCACTATCCTGTAGGTTCGTCCCAGCCAGTAGTACTGGTCGAGACGCATCCACCCATGAGGTGGACGGAAGAGATCGGTGTGCAGCAACTCGTTGGCCTTGCGGGCGTTGGCGCTGTAGGTGCCTATACTGTGCTTGAAGCCCCCGAGGTGGTTGTAGGTGTGGTTGCCTATCCTGTGGCCATCCTCCACCACACGCCGGTGCAGCTCGGGATATTTGCGCACGTTGTCGCCCACCATGAAGAACGTGGCGTGAACGCCGAAGGCGGCGAGGGTGTCGAGTATGAAGGGCGTGGCTTCGGGTATGGGGCCGTCGTCAAAGGTGAGATAGACGGCCTTCACCCTCTTGTCCATCCTCCACGCCGCTCTTGGGTAGAGCCAGCGCAGCCACACGGCCGGTTGTTCTATTATCATTGCTCCGAAGCGAACGTTCCTCCCTTGCCGCGGTACATGTTGACGAGATTGTCCAGCTCGGCCAACTTCTGCTCACCCCACTTCTTGTCGGCTTGCAGTGCGGCCATGCCCGTCTGCTGCAAGAGGTATATGTGCATCATGCAGTCGTTCATGGAACCGGTGAAGCGCGAGCCGTCGAGACTGCAGTACCACTTGAGATATTGTTCCGACTTTGTCCAGAGTTGCTTGAGCAGTCTCATGGCCTTGGCGTTCTGCCCCAATGCTATGTAAACGCGAGCCTCGTCGAGCGAGCCCGACTGATAGTCTATGGGCACGTTGTAGTCGGGTATGTTCTTATCGACATAGTCCAGCACCTCCAGCGCCTTCTTGTCTTGGTGCTCCTCGGCCAGGTGCATGGCCAGCTGCACGAATATGCGGCGATGGGTGTAGCACATGCGCATTACTGTCTCGTCGATGTATATACCCTTCTTGTCAAGTCCGCCGAACTTGAAGCGGTGCATGAGGTTGTCGTAGGTGCGCTGCGTGTCGAAGTTCTTGGCTCCCGGGGCGTTGGTGGTGAACGGCGTGATGCGGTTGGCCAGTCCCTCCTGCACGAAGTTGTCGCCAAGGTTCATGTAGTTCTCCTGTCCCACGGTCATGGCCACGTAGATGGGCCTTGTCCATCCGCACTGCGCTATCATCTCGAGCATCATCAGGTCGCCCTTGTACAAGGCGTTCTTGCCCTTGAGCGAGATTACCATGTGGTCGGGGATGGTGTCGGAAGCCATCATCATGCCGCTCTTCTTGACGGCTTCCTTGTCGATGGTGAGGAACACCGTGTCGGTGGGTATGATGTGGGTCTGTCCATTGTCGCCCGTGAGAGCCTTTATCACGTTGAGGTGGGCTTCGTTGAGACCGTCGTTGCGCACCCAATATTTCAGTATGTTCTTCAGCTCAAACGGGTTGTCACCAAAGAGTTTCTTGGCCTCGTCGGGATAAGTCTTGTACATGTCCCTTATGCTCTCCTTGAGACTCGGCTCCACTTGTACATACTCGTTGGTGCCTGCGCAGTATTCCAAGCGGCTCCACGTGATGGGCACCGAGGGTGAGTCGTAGGCCGGACGGCGCATCTGGTCGATGTACCAGTCGGTCTGCAGGTAGGAGAGGTTGCACACGCGGGCGTCGGTGCGCACGCCTTCGGTCTCCTGGTTGTACCACAGGGGGAAGGTGTCGTTGTCGCCGTTGGTGAATATGATGGGGTTGCCCTCCTGCTGCAGCGACATGAGGTAGTTCTGTCCAAAGTCGCGGCAGGTGTAGCGGTCACTGCGGTCGTGGTCGTCCCATGTCTGCGAGGCCATCTGTATGGGCACCAGCAGACACACTATGCCAACAATGGCGGCAAGCGCTGTCTCGTGACCTTTCAGCCGGCGGCTTAGCTCCTCGGCTATGGCAGCCACGCCAAGACCGCACCAAATGGCGAAGGCGTAGAACGAGCCGGCATAGGCGTAGTCGCGCTCACGTGGCTGCATGGGCGTTTGGTTGAGGTAGATGACTATGGCCAAGCCTGTCATGAAGAACAGGAAGAACACCACCCAGAACTGGCGTATGCCGTCGTGGCCCTTGCGGAGCGACTGCCAGAACAGGCCTATGAGGCCGAGCAGCAGCGGCAGACAGTAGAACACGTTGTGGCCCTTGTTGTTCTTCAGGTCGTCGGGCAGCTTGCTTTGGTCGCCCAGACGGGCATTGTCTATGAACGGGATGCCACTTATCCAGTTGCCGTGCTCCAGCTCTCCGTTGCCTTGCAAGTCGTTCTGCCGGCCGGCGAAGTTCCACATGAAGTAGCGCCAGTACATGAAGTTGCACTGGTAGGAGAGGAAGAAGCGCAGGTTCTCCCACTGTGTGGGCACCTTCACTTCAACATTCTCCCCGCAACGGTCGTAGGAGACGGTACGGCCTTCAACACCGCCCATCCAACTCTCGTAGGCTCCTGCGTGCTGTGCACTGTACATGCGGGGGAAAAACATGTTCTGGGCATACTTGTAGCTGTCCTTGGTGCGCACTATGAAGTAGGAGTCCTTCTCGTCTTTGGAGGCTTTCTCCCTGCGCTGATAAACCGGGGCTCCCTTGCTCATGACCGGACGGCACATATTGCCCTGTCGGTCCAAGGCCACCTGCGAAGTGTAGGCTTGGCCGTAGAACAGTGGACGGTCGCCATACTGCTCACGTCCAAGATATTCGCCCAGGGTGAAGATGTCCTCTGGTGAGTTCTGGTCCATGGGCGGGTTGGCCGACGACCTTATCACTATCACTGCATAGCTCGAGTAGCCTATCATGAGCATGAGCATGCAGAGCAGGGCGGTGTTCTTCACGCGTGAGGAGAGCAGTGTTTTTTTGCTCCTTTTGTACATGAGCGCAACCCACAACAAGGCCAGCACTACAACGCCAATGACCACCGCGCTCCAACCGTGGCCGTAGAACGGTATGCCGAGCATGGCCACCGAGCACAGAAAGGCTATGCTTCCGCGCTTGGCGCTGTGGTCGCTGTAGGTCTCATACAAGGCCCAGATGATGCAGGCCACAAGGAGTATGATGTAGATGATGGTGCCGGTGTTGAACGGACATCCGAGCACGTTTACAAACAGCAGTTCGAACCATCCGCCCACTTGCACGATGCCTGGCACAAGACCGTAGAGCACGGCTGCAAGGAGCACTACCGATATGGCCAGCGCACCGAGCGAGCCCCACAGGTCGGCTCTGCCTGTGACGTGGGGGAACTTGCGGTAGTAATAGACCAGCACGATGGCGGGCAGGCAGAGCAGGTTGAGCAGGTGAACGCCGATGGAGAGGCCCGTCATGTACATAATGAGTACAAGCCAACGGTCGGCATGCGGCTCGTCGGCATGCTCCTCCCACTTCAGTATGAGCCAGAACACCACAGCCGTGAAGGCCGAGGAATAGGCATAGACCTCTCCTTCGACAGCACTAAACCAGAAGGTGTCGCTGAAAGTGTATATCAGTGCGCCCACCATGGCCGAAGCCTCGATGGCTATGCCTTTGCCGAGGGTCATGGCATTGTTGCCCTTCACGAGCAGCCGGCGCGTGAGGTGCGATATGGTCCAGAAGAGAAACAGTATGGTCGTGGCCGATAGCAGGGCGCTCATGGTGTTGACCATGCGGGCCACTTGCGTCGGGTCGCTGACGAACTGCGAGAAGAGGTTGGCCGTGAGCATGAAGAACGGTGCTCCAGGCGGGTGCCCTATCTCTAGTTTGTAGCCTGTTGTTATGAACTCAGGACAGTCCCAAAAGCTGGCTGTCGGCTCAATTGTGGAGCAATACACAAAGGCGGCTATCGCAAATGACAGCCACCCAAGAATGATGTCCACCAATTTAAACTGTTTCATTCTTGTATCTGTTTGTCTTATTTGTAGTCCTTAATATTCGTGCAAAGGTAATGCAAATAGCATTAGCTATAGGTCATTTTTCTTTTTTTTAACGTGTCCGCTGGGTGTCTCTGCGCATTGTGGTGACCGTTTCATCGACGCTTACCGTCACGTTGGCCAAGCTATCCACAAGCGTCTTGTCGTGGCTCACCATTATGATGCAACACTTGCTGGCCATGCTTCGCAGAATGTCGTGCATGAGTTGTTCGGAATGACGGTCGATGTAGGTGTCGGGCTCGTCGAGAATGAGCACTTCGGGCTGTCTCACCGTGGCTCTTGCAAGCAGCACGCGTTGCAACTCGCCTCCGCTGAGAGCCTTTATCGGGCGTTGCTCCATGCCCTCAAGCTCCATCTCACACATCAATTCGGCTGCATGGTCACGCAGGCGTTGCGGTATGCATCCGAACAAGCCAGCCTCGGCATCTAGCCCTGACAATACCGTCTGCTCCACGTTTATGGGGAAGTCTTTGTCTATGGCGTTATATTGCGGCAGATAGCCCATGCGCAGTTGTTTTGTGGTGTGTCCGTCGTGGTAGTAGGCCACGCTGCCGTGCATGGGTTTGAGCAGTCCGAGCATCACTCGCATGAGTGTGGTCTTGCCTCCGCCATTGGGCCCTGTCACACCCACGAAGTCACCGCTGCCCACCTTCAGTGTCACATCCCTTATCTGGGCATGTCCGTCGTAGCCCGCCGTGACGTTGTCGAGCGTCATTCTTACTGTGCTGTCAGGTGTCATTTCCGCCGCGTGAATATTGCCTCCGCTATCTTTAGCATCTCGCCCTCCCAATCGTAGCTCAGCGGATTTATCACCACGGTGTCGGCACCTGTGGCTTTCACCACGGTCTCCACGTTGCGGTTGGCGAACTCTTTCTGCACGAACATCAGTTCGACGCTGTCTCCACGAGCCTCATCTATCAGTCTCTTGAGCGTAGCTGCCGACGGCTCGCGGCCATTGTCCTCTATGGCCAGTTGGCGCAGTTTGTAGTCGCGTGCAAAGTAGGTGAGTGCAGGGTGATATATTAGGAACGAGCGCGCGCGAGCCTTGGCGAGCATGCTGTCTATTTTTGCGTCGAGGGTCATGATGCGTTGCGCAAGCGAGTCGAGCCTTTCATGATAAATGGTGGAGTCCTTGCCGTCTATAAGTATCATTGCGCGGCAGATGTTGTTGGCCATCTGCAGTGCGTTGGCGGGCGAAGTCCACGTGTGGGGGTCGCTGTGGTGAGCGTAGGTGGGCAATGGGGCTACGCCTTCCGATGCATCCACAGTGATGAGGTGCTGCATGTTGGCTTTCATCCGCTTCATCCACGTGCGCTCAAAGCCGAGGTCTCCCACCTTAATATATAGTACGCTTTCCGTCAGGTCGGCCATTTGCTGCGCTGTGGGTTCGTAGGTCTCGGGGCTGGCCCCGCCAGGCACCATCGTCACCACTTTGAACTTGTCACCGCCTATCTGTTCCGCAAAGTAGCGTAACGGTTCTATCGACACGGTCACCACAGGCCGCTCGTCGCTTTCCACCTTGCACGAGCTCGCCAAAAGGCTTATGGTCATTGTGGCCAAAAGCAGTTTGAGATATTGTGTCATATATATATTGATAATCCTTCTTCTCGTTTATATTGTGTAAATACCAAGGCTGAGTTTACATCAGTTGTCCTACGCCATACATTAGCAGTATGTATCTCACGCACTTGCCAATGGTCATGCTCAGCACCGATATGGCCACGTTGGCCCTCATCAGTCCCATGGCCACGGTGATGGGGCCACCAAGAAAGGGCAACACTGCAAACAGTCCCATCCATGCTCCGCGCCCTTCCATGAAACGCATGGCCTTGTCGAGGCTTTCCCTCTTTATTCTCAGTATGCGTTCTATCCACTCCACCTTGCCCATACGTCCGAGACCATAGTTGAACATGCCTCCGAGCACGTTGCCTATAGTGCCAAACGCCACAAGTTTCCATGGGTCGAGGCCTATGGCTTGCAGTCCCACGAAGGCCGCCTCGCTGGGAAAGGGAATTATGCTGCCGGCGAGGAAGGCTGCAACGAGCAGTCCCCAGTAGCCTCCGGTCATTAGCGCGGCTATGATAGCATCCATAGGTTCATGACGGTTAGACCTGCCACCACCACTGTCGTGGCAATGAAAACGATATTGGTCACACGTGTTTTGGTAAGGGCAAAGAAGTGGCCTACCAGTGGGCTTGCGCTCACTATGAGCATGCTCATCAGTGCGTCGAAGTGGCGTGGCTGCAGCACCATGAACACTATCGTGGCGAGACCGACCACCATGAAACAGTCGTAGAACATGCGAATGCGTATCTTGTCTTTGTAGTTGTTGCGCAGGAAATGCACTGTGCCAGTCAACGCCAGCCCTATCACCACAAAAGCCACTGCTGTGCGTTCGGGCGTCAGAAGCGACAGGTCGGCAAGGCCGCTATAGTCGGCCAATGCAGCGAAATGTGCTTCGGCTATGCTAAAGTTGCCGAGATATATGAAGTAAACCGCAGCAAACCAGTAGGGGGCGACCACCCCCAACAGCGAAGCGGCGAACGTGCGCCAGCTCATCGCGCTAATGTGGAACGTGAGCAGGAGCCATATTACAGGCACATAGTAGAGCAGCCATACAAACTTCAGACTGCCCAAGCCTATACACAAGAAAGTGTAGAACACCCATCCAGCGGCCGCCTGGTTCTGGTAACAGCGAAACAGTGGGTGGAACATGGCCGCAGCGCAAACGCCAATCACCGCACCGTTTACCGACGTGAAGGTGAACGGTGCCATACAGGTCATGGCCACAAAAGAGCTTGACACCATGCGACTGTATATCCTTATGAGGGCGTGCGAGGTGTTAAGCTCGGCCATGAGATAGACAGCCGCCACAAAACAGGCGAACTGCAACCATAGCTGTCCGCCAAGAAGTCCGCCCACGAGCCACACCACAAGGCCATACAGGGCCATGGCAGGCAATAGGAAACGGCTCTCCGCCACTCTGTTCTGCAATCGTTTTACCATGCTATCCTATAAAACTCTCCTATTGAACGTGGCCTCTCCTTACTGAAGCCACGTCATTTCGATATTCCCTTCATTCCGGCGTCTCATTGTCCTTCACAGGTCTTGTCCGATGTCTCCACGGAAGTACTTGCCTTCGAAGTCTATCTTGCCAGCCTCCTCAAACGACTTGGCGAGTGCATCCTCCTTGGTCTTGCCATAGGAGCTCACGGCTATCACCCTTCCGCCGTTGGTCACCAACTGTCCGTCTTTCAAGGCTGTGCCTGCATGAAACACCGTACTGCCCTCCACCTTGTCGGTGCCGCTGATGGCAAAGCCTTTCTTGTAGGCTTGCGGATAGCCACCGCTCACGAGCATCACGCACACTGCCGCACGCTCGTCGAACTCCACCTTGCGCTTGTCGAGGTCGCCACACGCCACACCTTCAAACAAGTCAACGATGTCGCTCTTCAGACGCAACATCACAGTCTCTGTCTCGGGGTCGCCCATGCGACAGTTATACTCTATCACCTTTGGCTCGTCATCCACGTTGATAAGTCCGAAGAATATGAAGCCCTTGTAGTCGATGCCCTCTGCGGCCAGTCCCTCCACGGTGGGACGTATGATGCGGCTCTCCACCTTGTCCATCCACTCTTTTGTGGCAAATGGAACAGGCGACACGCTACCCATGCCTCCTGTGTTCAGTCCTGTGTCGTGTTCGCCTATGCGCTTGTAGTCCTTGGCCTCGGGCAGTAGTTTGTAGTGCTGTCCGTCGGTGAGCACAAACACAGAGCACTCTATGCCGCTCATGAACTCCTCAATCACCACACGTGCCGAGGCATTGCCGAACATTCCACCTAACATCTCACGCAACTCTTGCTTGGCCTCATCGAGCGTGGGCACTATGAGCACACCCTTACCTGCACAAAGACCGTCGGCCTTGAGCACATAGGGAGCCTTGAGAGTCTCAAGGAAGGCCAAACCCTCGTTGAGTGTGGTGCCGTCGAAAGTGTGGTAGGCTGCAGTGGGTATGCCGTGGCGAGACATAAAGGCTTTGGCGAAATCTTTCGACCCCTCGAGCACAGCTCCTGCCTTTGATGGGCCTATCACGGCAATATCCTTAGTGCGAGAATCACTCTTCAGCTCGTCATAGACGCCCTTCACCAATGGGTCTTCTGGGCCCACCACCACCATGCTCACGCTATTGGCTAATACGAATTCCTTTATGGCGTTGAAGTCGTCGGCCTTGATGTTCACGTTCACGCCACACTGTGCTGTGCCAGGATTGCCAGGGGCTATGTAGAGAGTGTCCACCTTTGCGCTTTGCGCGATTTTCCATGCCAGTGCGTGCTCGCGGCCGCCGCTGCCTAAAAGTAGTATATTCATTTCTTTTCTGTTTGGTCTTAAATCATCTGCAAATATACGAAATAATATGGAATAACCGAGGATAACCAAGAAACTATGCGTCTAAACACGTATTCTTCAATGCCTCATTCCGACAAGGTCTCTGTTTCTCTTTAGCTGTTTATTTTGCAATAAATGTAAATATTTAGCAGTATTTCTAACCCAGTCTTCACACCCTTTTAGAAAAGCGCCTCATTTCTATGA
>CAVHDN010000049.1:0-10046 GCA_963634315.1 Flexilinea sp.
AGCCCGATGACTGCGCAGTGTAGTAGGTGCAGATTTCCAAGATGCACCCCTGGCGCCGAGGTCGCAGTTCGGAGAACTGCTCCTACTAGCTTCGTTGGCCGTATGGCTTTGCAGCTAATCTAAAATAACGAAAAAAAGAACTAAAACTATAATATGACAAGACGATGTAATAAACATGTGTGTTGGCTTGTGGCGCATGGTCGCCTCGTGCTCGCCTGGTGTGCTTTGGTTGTGCTTGCGTCATGTTCCGACATGGACGAGTACTTCAAGGTGCGCAGTGGCATGAGCGGTAGTGTCTATGAGGAGCTTAGTGCCGACGGACAGCACACGCAGTTTCTGAAGGGAGCCGACATGGCGGGCTACACGAAACTGCTCGAGGGCAACTCCATCCTCACGGTCATGGCGCCCGACGACGAGGCCATGGCGAAGTATCTCGCCGACAACTACGGCACCGAGAGCATAGCCGACCTGACCACCGACCAGGCCAAACGGCTCATAGGCTTCCACATGCTCTACTACTTGTTTGACAAGAAAGACCTAATCAACTTCCGTCCAAAGGAGGGTGACGGAGCCACCGAGGAAGAGAGCAGCGTGAACGCAGGGCTTTACTACAAGTTCCGCACGCGCTCGCAGCAGGGGCTTACCTACAAGAATACTGAGGGTGCAGCTCGGAAATCTGCAACTACTACTGACACGCGCGACACTGCAATCTATCACAACGAACTGCTTCTGCCCGTGTTCAGCTACCGTATGTTCGACACCAAACGCATAGACGCCAAGGCCAACTACGAGTACTTCTTCCCCTCCACCAGTTGGACGGGCGACGGAGGCTTCAACGTGGCCGATGCCGAAGTGCTCGACTATGCCAAGATAGCGTCCAACGGATACATCTACGACATAGACCGAGTCATGGCTCCCCTGCCCACCATTTACCAAGCCATGAAGGAGAGCGGTAAGTTCAGCCGATATCTAAGCCTCTACGACAAGCACGAAAGCTATGAGGTGGACGAAGACCTTACGCTTGAGGAGGGCAATGGGCAGACGCTCTACCACCACTACCACAAGGATGGACTGCCGTCTATTGATGCGGAGTGGCCGGTGAAGAGCTACAGTCAGATAGCCGACATGTCCATGAACGCTTACTCTGTGTTTGCGCCTACCGACCAAGCGTGGCAGGATTTCTTCAACGACTATTGGCGTGAGGGCGGCTATGCCAGTCTTGACGAGGTTGACTCCACAGCCATGCAGGACATTCTCAACAACAGCTTTTACGCAGGGGGCTTCGCCTTTCCCGACGAGATAAAGCGTGGCGACATAACCAACGCTTCGGGCGAGACCATCACGTTCAATCCCGACGAGGTGCCACAGGCCAACCGTGTGGTGTGTACCAACGGTGTGCTCTACGGTTGTGAGGTGCTCACTCCGCCTCAAAAGTACTACGCAGTGACGGGACCGTCCTATCAGTCGAAAGACTTCTCCAACATGGCGTGGCTGTTAAGCAACAGCGGCATGACAGGTGTGCTCACGCAGAACAACATGAACTACATCATGCTCTATGCCACCAATGAACAGATGCAGGCCAACGACGTGTGGAAGCAGGGCGATGCTCTGGTGCGTGGCGCTGGCGAGACGGCCGCAAGCATACGCAACAGCGCGTCGTACATCTACGCCCATGTGGCCTCTGTACTTGAAGGCGAGAGCACGCTGCCCACCTCGGGCAAGCACGTCATGCGGTGTCTGTCGCCCGACCTTCGTCTGTATTGGTACTTGAAAGATGGTCGCATAACCAACTCCATTCGTCACAACGACCGCCTCAACACGGGCAATGGCGGCAAGTCGTTTGAGGAAGTGTCAACCACATTCGAGCCGTTGGCCTATCGTGGTGACGTGAACGGATGGAACAACGGCCATGCTTACCGCTACCAAGAGGGTCTGTTTGAGGGAGACTACACCAACGTGTCCAACTCCTATTTCGTCAGGACCATGAACCAAAACCGCTTCGATGCCACAACCGACTTCTACGGTTGGATACAGCTTTTGAACAAGGCGGGCCTCATAAGCGGCAACACCATAAAGTTCATGCAGGAGAGTTGCTTGATGTTCGTGCCCATGACTGCGGCGCTGCAGCAGGCTGTGGGCGAAGGACGCATACCCGGCGTGGAAGCCTTGGGCTCTGCCGACGCCGATGCCGAGACTTTCTGGAGCAGTGTGGTGGTCCGCGACAGCGAAGCTCTCACCGAATATCTCAAGCTATATTTTGTGCCGCTCACCACAGCCGTCATAACCAACTATCCCTATGTTGGTTGGGGCGAAGACACTTCGGCCGCGGGCGGTCTGCTCACCTATCAGCAGGATGAACCGGTGGAAGGCGCAAGCGAGATAGATGGTACACGCATGAACATACGTGACAACGGCACCACACTGACCATAGAGATACTCGACAGAAAGACTGGGGCCGTGGCGCGCAAGGCAACAGTGAGCGACAAGTACGACACGTTCCCGTTCATCTTCAGTGACGGTTGCGTCCATTTCTTACAATCAGCACTCTAAGCTTATGAACACATCAAGATATATAACTACCGAGTGTGCAGCTTGGAAATCTGCACCTACTACTAAGGGTGCATCTCGGAAATCTGCACCTACTACCGAGGGGGTCGCACTTGGCTTTCCCTTCGGCCGCCGACTTTCAGTTCGGAGAAGCGCTCCTACTACGCAAGCACAGACAAGCGAGGAGGGCAAACTTAGTAGGAGCAGTTCTCCGAACTGCGACCCAAACACACACGATGTTAGTAGGAGCAGTTCTCCGAACTGCGACCCGAAAACTGACGATGTTAACAACGTTAACGCCGAGGGTGCAGCTCGGAAATCTGCACCTACTACTAAGGGTGCAGCTCGGAAATCTGTAATATGCATATTGCTCGCTTTGCTGACGCTCAACATCAATGCCCAGAAGATGGTTACGGGCGAGGTGCTCGAAGAGTTCGGCGGAGGCAAGGAACCTGTCATCGGGGCCAACGTGGCCTTTGTGAACAGCCAGAACCGTATGGTGGCGGGAACAGTTACCGACTTCAACGGCCACTACTCCATGAAAGTGCCCAACGAGACGGGGCAGCTGTTCATGGTGTTCTCCTACGTTGGACTGAAGACGCAACGCGTGGCCTACAAAGGACAGAGCGTACAGAACGCCACGCTTAAGAACGAGCGAGTGCTCACCGAGGTCACAGTGAAAGGCAAGCGCGGCTCACGTAGTGATATGGGTGTGACGGAGCGACAGATGGCTTTCGCCACACAAAAGATAGACATGTCGGAGATTATGGAGACTGCGCCCATCACCACTGTAGAGGAAGCCTTGCAGGGGCAGTTGGGCGGTGTTGACATCATAGCGGCGGGCGACCCTGGCGCAAAGAGCAACATCCGAATACGCGGTACGGCCACACTCAACGGCAATGCCGACCCGCTCATTGTGGTGAACGGTGTGCCTTACTCCACGAGCATCGACGACGACTTCGACTTCAACACAGCCAACCAGGAGGACTTTGCTCAGATGCTTAGTCTCAACCCCAACGACATAGAGACGATAGAGGTGCTCAAGGATGCGGCCTCTACAGCTATCTACGGAACAGCGGGAGCCAACGGTGTGTTGCTCATAACCACGAAGAAAGGAGCCATGGGCAAGACGCGTTTCACGTTCTCCACAAAGAACTCGCTCAAGGTGGAGCCAAAGAGCATTCCTCTGCTCAACGGCAACCAGTATAAAGCTTTCATACAGAGTGCCATTTGGAATACTGCAAGAGCACAGGGCGTTGACAACAACAGTGATTTGCTTGAAAAACTCTTTGACACGCCCGAGATAAACTACAACCCGTCGTGGCGTTACTTCGACGAGTATGACCAAGACACCGATTGGCTTGACGGACTGGTGAAGAACGCTTTCACTACCGACAACTCCTTCTCGATGTCTGGCGGTGGCGAGCGCGCCACCTACCGTCTCTCTCTGTCGTACATGAGTGAGGACGGCACGACGCGTGGCACTGGGCTCAACCGACTGAACACTTCGGTGGATATAGGCTACTCGTTCTCGGAGAAACTACGCGTGAATGCTGAGTATAGCTTCAGTGACACGAAGAAGAAGACACCGTGGACGGAGACTGTGCGCTCGGAGGCCATGCGCAAGATGCCTAACAAGAGTGCCTACTGGATTGACGATGAGACGGGCGAGCCGCTCAGCACCTACTTTATACGTCAGAACGCCGAGGAGTTTCAAGGTGCGTTCTCAAGTAAGGACAATGGAGGAAAGGCCTACAACTATCACCCGATGATAATGGTGGAGGACAGTTACCGCAATCTTCGAACTCGTGAGCAAAAGATGACTGTGCGGGCCAACTACTACCCCACGGAGCATCTCACTTTTAATGGATATGTGTCGTTGAAGTACAACACTGCCAAGACCGAAGCCTATCTGCCGCAGGAGGCCACGGGCGTGAGCATCGGCAGCACATTCTCCAACCAAGCGTCAAACAACTATGTCAACAACTTCTCACTGCAAAGTGAGTTGAAAGCCATGTACACCAACAGTTGGCTCGACAACAAGCACCAGCTCACCGCTACCGTGCTTTGGCGCACCAGCCAGTCGGAAAGCAGCACTTCGTCGGCCACATTCTATAATGTGGCGGCATCAAGCGTGGCCGACCCCGCTACAGGTGGCGGCAAATTGCTTTCCGAGGGCTCGGGAAAATCGAAGGTAACTTCACTTTCAGGCATCGGCAGCATTGTTTATACCTTTCTAGACAGATACACCATCAACGGAACGTTCAACTATGAAGGCAAGTCCAGCTTGGGACGTGACAACCGTTGGGGCTTCTTCCCCTCTGTAGGTGTGTCGTGGCAGGTGATGGACGAGCCGTTCATGCGCTGGGCCAAGAAGCAAGTGTCGGGATGGAAGATAAGGGCAAGCTACGGTCTGAGCGGCAATGCGCCCAAAGGCACTGCGCCGTACATGGGCGAGTATCAATCTACGGGCAGCTACATCAGCGGCAATGCTGTGACTACATCCAAAATGCAGTTGGACAAACTGAAGTGGGAAACCACCTCCGAGATGGATTTCGGTACCGACATAAACCTGTTTGACGGTAAGGTGACGGCAACGTTCGACTATTACCGCCGCAACACTAAGGACTTGTTGCAGAGCAAGGTGGGCATACCGGCCACAACGGGCTACGCGTCGTCGCAAATAGCCTACTATAACTCAGGCTCATTGAGAAACGAAGGATGGGAGTTCCGCATTGACGTGCAAGCTCTCAAGACAAAGCAGTGGGACTTGCGCCTCAACTGGAACATCAACAATAACAGAAACACTGTAATAGAGTTGCCCAGCAACTATTCCGAGGAACAATACAAACTGGCCAATGGCAATTACGCCACACGCATAATGCCCGGCACATCGGTAGGCTCGTTCTTTGGCTACAGATATAAAGGTGTTTATCAAAACACGGAGGATACTTACGCCAAGGATGCAGAGGGCAACGTCATGTATGACATGCAGGGAAAGCCCATCGTAATGTCGAACGGCAGTTACACGTGCTTTCCCGGCGACGCCAAGTATGAGGACATCAACCACGATGGTCAGATTGACAAGAACGATATAGTGTATCTTGGCAACGCCAATCCCGTGTTGAGCGGTGGCGGAGGCTTTACTCTGAAGTATAAGAGCTGGGGATTGACGGTATTCATGCACTACCGTCTCGGACAGAAGATAGTGAATGAGGCGCGCATGAACATGGAGTCGATGTATGGCAGCGACAACCAAAGCACAGCCGTGGTGAACCGTTGGCGCAATGAGGGCGACGACACTCAAATACCACGTGCTCTGTGGGGCTACGGCCTCAACTATCTTGGCAGTGACCGTTTCGTTGAGGACTGCTCTTACCTGCGTTTGAAAACTCTGTCGTTGAGCTACGCTTTGCCCAAGACTTTGTGCAAGAAGGTGGGCATGGAACGCATCAGCATGTATGTCACAGGCTACGACCTCTTCACGTTCACCAACTACACGGGTCAAGACCCTGAGGTGAAACTGCCCAGCGGCATCTCTGGATATGCTGTGGATGATGCACAGACTCCACGAAGCAAACGATTCTCATTTGGTCTCACCCTAAACTTCTAACGCGATTATGAAGAAAATATCAATCCAAGACGTTCTTGCCTTTTGCTGTCTGTCGTTGTTGTGCGCCTGTAGCGGATACTTGGATGTCTATACCGAGAACACAATACCCACGGAGAAGTATTGGTCGTCGAAGGAGGACGTTGAGAATGTGCTCTATGACGGCTATTACACTCTGCGCAACTCTGTAGAGAGCTATCTCATACCTTTGGGAGAGTATCGTGCCGGATGTGTCTATAATACAAAAGGCAGCGCACTTCAGCAGTTTAACATTACCACTGGCACTTCCACTTGCAAATGGTCAGTGTTCTACCAAATAATACACGACGCCAACCTTGTGCTGGCAAATGCTCAGTCGGTGCGCGGCAGCGATGACTCATATACGGAAGGTGAAGCCAACTCCCACCTCTGCGAGGCCTATTGGCTACGAGCACTGGCCTATTTCTATCTGGTGAGGAATTGGGGCGAAGTGCCAATAGTAACGGCTCCCTACGAGACCGACCGCGACAACTATTATGTGGCCAAGAGCTCAGAGGGTGAGGTGTTGGCGCAAATAAAGAGCGACCTTGATGCCGCCATCGCCTTAGGATCTGCAAAGGAGAGCTTCGACACCAACTGGCAGACGAAAGGACGCGCCACGATATGGGCCATCTATGCACTGAAGGCCGACGTGTGCCTGTGGAACCATGACTATGACGAGGCCATCAATGCCGCCGATGCTATCTTGAAGTCGCAGTCGGCTGCCGCACCACGCTTTATGAGCACGGCCAACCATAGCAGTTGGTTCTCCATGTTCAACCCCGGCAATGCGGAAGAATCTATCTTTGAGTTGCAGTGGAACAAAGAGTCAAGCGATGGAACGTTGCAACAGATTAACAACCTGCCCTCATTGTTCTACGGACTGAACGACAAGAACGGCAACGCCTCCGTGCGCACGCTGCAATACTCCGAGACTATGGCCGACGCCTTTGCCTCTGAGTACCGCGAAATACTTCGGTATTACTCTGAAGATGAATATGCCGTGCGCACAC
Organism: Flexilinea sp.; assembly: GCA_963634315.1. Classification (GTDB taxonomy): domain Bacteria; phylum Bacteroidota; class Bacteroidia; order Bacteroidales; family Bacteroidaceae; genus Prevotella. The sequence continues at coordinate 7,189 of CAVHDN010000049.1, forward strand.
AGTATGGAGGTTGTGGCCAAATAGACCAGGAACCAAATGTGGTTTGGAAGTATGTGGGCGGCTCAACCATACTTGAGACACGCACCAATGACGAACTGGACCCCAACTTCATCATTTACCGCGTGGCGGAGATTATGCTCATAAAGGCAGAGGCTCTGCTGATGCGCAATGGAGGCGAGAGTCTGGAGGACAATCGCGAGGCGTTGGAGTTGGTAAACGCCATACGCTCACGCACGAACCTGCGTGATGCTTCTGCTGAAGAAACAGCTTTGGAAGACATAATCAAGGCCATATACAACGAACGCATCATGGAACTGGCGGGCGAGGGCAAGGCTTGGTACGACTTCCTGCGTTTGGGACGCTATGGCACGGTGGGTGGAACCGACTTCCGCTCAATGATGACCGACTATGTCATAGACTATAACAAACAGGCGTCGGAGTCAACCATACGAAACACGTTGGGCGACAAGAACAAGTGGTATCTGCCCATTTCCGACAGCGAGATTAGTGTCAACCCCTTGTTGGTGCAAAATCCCAGTTATTAACCTTAAGCATTTTAGAAGTCATGATAGTAAAAGACATAAAGTCATTGCTTGTTGCAGTCTGTTGTGTGTGCTGTGGCGTTGTGGCTGCTGTTTCGACAGTCTCATGCACTGACGACCCCAATGAAGGCGAGCTGTTCGTCAGAACAACAAACGACAAGGCCGACTTGAGTGTGGCGGATGTGCTGTCCGCACAGCCTTCAACATATTCACTTTGGGTGGAGATGCTTAAATACTCCAACTATTACAACGCCCTGAAAGACGCCAAAAGCACCTCAACGGCATTTTGTCCGAACAATGATGCTGTGAGGAAGTTTCTTTCTGAGCGTGGCGTGAATTCTGTTGAGGAGTTGTCGCAAGGTTATGTGAAGGATGTGGTACAGGTTCACCTTATATATAGTAACTTGTATAAGCTTTCCGAAATTGATACGGCTGCTGTCAACGGAGAGACGCTGCGTAGGCAAACACTCTTCGGCACTTACCTGAAAATGAGCTATGGCTACACGATAACCGATGTTGACGATGCTGAACTCACTGGCGAGGTGCATTGTGCCGACTCCATCTTCATAAACAACCAAGCGGGGCTTGCCAAATATGCAGTAGATACTTGCAGCAATGGGTTCATCTATGAGTTGAACAATGTCATACGTCCCCTTTCGGAGAACATCACTGAAAAGCTTGAACTCTATGGCAACTACCAAATATACTGCCAAGCCATTCGTGCCAACCGCCAAGTGGACAGCCTTTACTCTTTGGTGCGCGACACTACGGTGGCTTCAGACGGAAGCAAAGTGGTGAGTCGTCATAGCTTCACCTGCTTTGCTGTTCCCGATGAAGTTTACCATGCAGCCGGCATCAGTTCGGTCGACGATTTGAAGACGTGGCTCGTGAACAACTCCAATGGCGAGGAGACCGATGGTGATGCGGCCCTCTACCATTACATGATGTACCATCTCACTCCCATACAGTATGAGACGAAGAGCCTGTTCAACTTCCAGACCGATGGCGAGACGCTCATCTATGACACGTACTATTCGGGACAGGCGTTCATAACCAACATGGACAATGGGCGCAAGGTCATAAACAAGAACATCCACATATTGCGCAGCGACATTGAGGCGGCCAATGGACGCATAAACAAGGTGGACGGCATCATGCCTGTGTATCATCCGAAACCAGTGAACGTGAAGTGGGACTTCCTCAATTCTGCCGACATAATAGCTGCAGTGAACGCTTGGGGTGCAGCACGTGGCGATGGCGATGTGTTCGACAATGATTTGGCAAGCAGTGAGAAGAAGTTTGACTTGTCCGACGACCATCGCTCGGGCGACTATGGCACGATGTCATCGTTCACATACAACTTCACCGAAAGTAGCACCAACCTTAACAGCTACAATAAGGTGGGCTTCGTAAAGGAGAAGTATATCAGCTCCAGCCGCAAGAGCGAGACTCCACATGGCTCCTACATGAACAACTACATGGTGCTCAACCTTGGTTATGCCGGATGGATAAAGTTCACTACCCCAACCATTGTGGCTGGGCGTTACAAGGTGGTGCTCCACTACATAAAGAATACACAGACGCAGCGCAATCTCTATGCCAGTGGCACCATGACGCGCTTTAACCTTGACGATCTGCAATCGTTCAACTATCTATATAAGGGACAAAGCACAAGCGTACTTTACGGACAGGTGGAGACCACGCTATGGAACGAAATAACGTTCGACACAAGTTGCACACACGAGTTCACCATAACCTTGATGGACATTCAGGCCAAGACGTTGAAAGGCTATCACTTGCGCCTCGATTATGTTGAATTCATACCGCTTAACGATTAAACATTCACAAGAACAATGAAAATCATGAACATAAAGAAAGAGATTATAGCCGGCCTCGTGTGTTGTGGCGCTGCCGCAACCCTTGTGGCTTGTTGCTCGGAATGGGAAGACTATTATGAGAAGCAAACGGTGGGAAATGCCGAGGTGGAAGTCTTCGATGGCGATGTCAAGACCTACATGACGCAGACCGCTGATGTGAGCACCATCTCCTCCATATTCCAAAAGAACGGGGTCTATGATAGCCTGCAAAGCGACAGAGACTACACTCTCATTGTGGCCGACAATGCCCACCTGCAAACCAACGACGAGACCGACAAGCGCCAATGGGCCAACTATTGCGTGAGCGACATGTCCATTGCGCCCACATTGCTCCAAGAGGGCTTTGCCATAAAGAGCAGGTCGGGCAAGGCCGTGTGGGTGACCATGGCAGAAGACTCCATAACGCCAAAGCTCGACGACTACAACATAGTGAAAACGG
>CAVHDN010000050.1:0-6864 GCA_963634315.1 Flexilinea sp.
GCCCATGGCCATGAACCTCATCTTCAGTCCTCCTATGGTGCAGAAGTGTGGTCGGAAAGCCTCGTCCGCGTTTGTTCCCGCTCCTATCGTGGGCACATCAAACGCCGCAATAGTAGCCTTTAGCGCTTCTTCACCATAGTCAAACGTGTGGTTGTTGGCGAGGCTCACGAGGTTGAAGCCCGCTTGCTCTACCAGTCTCGGTGCCTGTGGGGCTTGGCTCAGGCTTAGTCCAATCTTCGTGATGGCCTTCCCGCACAGCCCGAGGGGAGCCTCGAAGTTGCACGAGCGCACCTGACAGGAGTCGAGCAGTTGCTTGAGGTCATCGGAAAGCGTGAGCCGCTCCACGCCGTCGGGGATATATACATCGCCAACGAACGCCAAGCGGGCGAGCGCCTCGCTATTGTTGTTTTCAGCTGTGGTCATGGTTATGGAAATATTGGTTTGTTTGCGTAGCTTTTGGGCTTGCAAGTAGGAGCATTTCGCCGAAATGCGACCTCAGCGCTAGGGGTGCAGCTTGGAAATCTGCACCTACTATATTGCACCAGTGATGCATTTAAATCCTTCATTTTAATTTGCACGTTTTATGATGAACACGCTGTAGTCGCGTATGAAGTTGACGGGCAGGAAAGCGGCACGGAGCACGCCCCGCCACCCACCGTGCGGAAACATGGAGCGGTGGTGGCGCAGGCAAATGAGTGAGGCGGCCACTATGCCCCCTCTTCCAAGCACCATGCGGCCTGAGGCCAAATGGTCCACCACTCTGCGACAGTCATCGTCCCACACGGGCATCAGCCGTTGCCAAAGCGAGAAGTAGTTCTTTGTGAGCCGTCGGCGGTTGCGGTCGAATAGGGCTCGCAGCGACTTGGCATAGCCCGCCGCCTTCTTTTCGTCCTTTCTCTCCGCGAACGTCGCCGCTCCGGCGTGTCTGCGCCAATACACGAGCGTGTCGTCAATATACACCACCCTGCCGCTGTTAGCGCAGATGGTGGCTATGGAGTAGTCGTACATGATGTTCAGACCGTCGAGCCGCCGCACTGTGGCTATAGCGTCGCGGCGGAACATCATCTCGTGACCGGGTATGCAAGGCTTGACGGTGATGAAGAGAGCATCGGTGCACGGACGCTGTGTGTTGTAGCGCAAGCCCGTTGTCTCCGACGGTGTGGTGACGAAAAGGGCGGAGTTGTGAAACGCCATGCTCACACCCTCACCCATGTTGCGCTCCATCACAGCTAACTTGTCCTTGCGCCAAATGTCGTCCTGGTCCGACAGGGCAATGTAGTCGCCTGTGGCTTTCTGCACGGCGGCTATGAAGTTGCGGTTGTAGCCGAGCCGCTCGCCGTTGACGCTAACGTTCATCTCCTGGTGCTTACTTGCATACTCCGCCAGTATGGCGGGTGTGGAGTCGGTGGAACAGTCGTCCTGCACTATTATCTCATCGGCGGGCCTTGTCTGGGCGAACAGCGAGTCGAGCTGTTGGCGAAGGTAAAGCTCACCGTTGTAGGTGCACATCACTATGGAAATGGTCTTCATTCAATGTCTTCTTTGTTAGGCAGTGGGGCTTGGCTTATGCATAACCCAAGCTTGAGCAATGCAAAGATAAGCAATCTTTTCCACAAAACTTGCACACCGATGGCTTTTGCACTACCTTTGCATAACCCAAGCATAACTCAAAGAAAAAAGCATCGTTGACATGAATGAATATGCACCCATACTACTGTTCGCCTACAACCGACCGAACCATTTGCGCAACACCATAGAGGCTCTCAAAGGCAATGCAGGAGCGGAACAGAGCGACCTCTTTGTCTATTCCGACGCACCCAAGACCGACGCCGATCGGGAGAACGTCTTGGAGGTGAGACGCATGGTTCATTCCATCACTGGCTTCAAGAGTGTCACCGTGATCGAACGGCAAGACAACTGGGGACTGGCGCGCAGCATAATAGACGGAGTGACCACGGTGGTGGAGCGTTACGGCAGGGTCATCGTGCTTGAGGACGACCTCGTGGTGGCTCCCGGCTTTCTCTCGTTCATGAACAAGGCTCTTGAGACCTACAAGGACGAGCCGCGCGTGGGTCACATTCAGGCCTGCGACTTCACTAAAGATGCCTCGTTGCCCGACACCTTCCTCATAAAATGGACCGGCAGCTGGGGCTGGGCCACATGGCAAAGGGCGTGGCGGCACTTCAATCCCGACGGAAAGGCTCTGCTCAAAGCTCTCGAACAGCGCGGCTTGACCCGTCGTTTCGACTTCAACGGCCGCTATGGCTACACGCGGATGTTGCGCCGCCAGACCGAGGGGAAGAACAATTCGTGGGCCATCAGATGGAACGCCAGTCTCTTTCTTGCCGACATCTTCTCGCTCAATGTGGGCCGCTCACTGGTGCAGAACGAGGGCTTCGACGGCAGCGGTACCAACTGCGGAGGCGGTGGACTGTATGCCTCCGACCTCTTCATGGGCGAGTTGCCTGTGGAGAAGATTTCGCCCATAGAGGAGAACGAGGCGGCGCGCATGGCCTATGTGAGATATTACGCCCGCACCAACTCGTTCATGGCAAAGGCCATACGCCGCATCAAGCGCACGCTGAAGGGCGACTTCGGGGCTTGATGGCGGGCCGTTGTCTGACGGCAGTGTTTTAGTCGCACTATTTCTATGGAGCATCTTTAGCCCTCCTAAAGCGCATGTTTAGCATTCCTAAAGCGCATGTTTAGCTCTCCTAACTATCATGCTTACTGTAGGCAAGCCTAAAATAGGCGGCCAAAGAAGCCGTGTTTGATGCTTTTTGTGTATATTTGCAAACAGAATAACTGATACTAACAACCAAAACTTATTATGACTAACAAATCAATTCTTGGTCTTTTATTGTTGTGCAGCCTCACTTCACCAGTAGTAGCCGGCGGCTACCACGACATCACCTCCAACTACTTGCAGAACACAGCGTTCGACACCAACTTCGACCATAAGGTGGGCGAAGAGGGAAACGTGTCGAAGGAGATACTGGAGATTGACGGATGGACCAAAAACATCAGTGTTGACTACACCATCACTGGTATCTATCAGTTCGGCACGGCCAAGACGTTCAACAGAGCGGCCATACCCTCCACGGGCTACGACGGTACAGCCAATGGCGGATGCTTGGCTCTCAGCACCGGGTGGACGCAGTCGATGCTCTATGAACAGCAGGTGACGTTGCCTGCAGGAAAGTATGCTCTGGTGACAGTGACCTACAACTGCGGTACGAGCACCGTGGGAACAAGTAAGGCGGGGTGGCTTCCCACGGGCAAGACGGCCGTGATGTCGAAGGTGGGCGAGTATCCTCTTCAGACTTGGGTGGCAGATACCGTATGGTTCGAGCTCTCCGCATCCACCATAGGCAACATCCAGATAGGCTATCAGTCGGGAGCAGAAGGTTCCGACAATTCGGCCAAGCTGGCCATCGACTTCGTGAAGCTGTTGCGCGACACGCCCATAGGCAAGGTCGATGTTGACTTGTACAAGGAAACTCTCTCGCCCGTCATAGCTGAGGCCGAGACGCTCTATGGCGACGGTTCGGGCAATGAGGCGGCGGCACTGGCCACGGCCATTGGCGAGGCAAAGTCTGTCTTGGCCGATGCTGACGCTACAATGGACGGTGTGAAGGAGGCGATAGACAAGCTCAACGCGGCCATTGACTCTTACCAATGGGCCAACCCCACGGGCGAGACTCCTACCGTGACCACCGACTCGCGCTTTGCACGTGGTGCTACAATGGCCTTCGCTCGCATGACGGCCACAGGCTCCGACATTGTGGAGCAGGGCATCTGCTGGGCAGAGCACGACAACCCCACCATCAACGACAGTCGCACCACCAAGTATCTTGAGAACAACGGCAGGATTTACCGCCTTGACGACCTCACGCCCGCCACTATGTACTATATGAGGGCCTACGCCATAACCAAAGGACGGAATGTGGGCTATGGCGACGCTATAAAGTTCTGCACCATTCCCAAGGGTAGCATTGGCTATACCATTCGCGACGGTGGCGATGCTGACGCGGTGAAGCGCATAACCAGTGCGGTGAAGAGTGCCGTGAACTACTGGAACAACCTCACTTCCATCACAGGCTTCACCACAAGCGTGGGCTACAACAGTGGTGTGCCCACTGCCGAGTGCTCCTATGGCGGATGGATGAGCGTGGGCTCCAACTCGTCTTATCAAGCCACGGGCACCATACTCCACGAGCTGTTGCACGGTGTGGGTGTGCTGCCTTGGGCCGACACCGAGTGGAGTCGCCACAACCTGCGCGCCTCGGTGACCAGCGACGGCTACGGCACTGGCCTGTGGCTCGGCGACCGTGTGACGGAGGTGCTCCGCTTCTGGGACAACAGCACAACGTCGCAGCTCAGCGGCGACTATCAGCATATGTGGCCTTACGGCATAAACGGAGCTCACGAGGACAATGGCTCGGAGGTGCTCTACATAGGCAATGGTCTCATTTGCCAGGCTTTGGGCGAGGACGGACTGCAGCACACCAAGCAGAGCTTCGCGCGGCCTTACTACTCGTTCAACCATCAGGAGGGCGAGAAATACTATATAAAGAATGAGTCGCAGGACGGTGGACTGTATAGCTCGTATCTCGCAGACGACAAGCAGGGCAACCTCGTGTGGCGCACGATGGGAGCGGTTGAGGCTGTGGCCAACGACAGTGCTGCTTGGCTCTTGACCTTCACGCCAAGCAATCAGTACTATCAGTTGAAGAACGCTGCTACAGGCCGCTACATGAGCTACGCCGGAAGTGGTTCCAACGGTATAAAGACTGTGGCGAAAAGCTCTGCTTCTGATGCAGAGGACTTCCAATTGATGAAGGGGCGTGTGGATGTGGCCATGGGCGGCTCCAATACGGGCAAACGTGGCTATTGGATCATTAACCCCGCGAGTAACTGGACTCCGCAGTGTCTGCTGGCAAGTGCCAACGGTGCTACTACTGCCGCCACATTCAACATAGCCAACAGTGCTGCGGCGCAGCGGTGGTTGATTATGGGTGCCGACGAGATGACTCAAATGGAGGAGTATGCCATTGAGGGCATGAAGACACAGGTGGCCGATGCACTTGCTGAGTTGAAGAAGCTTGTGGCTGTGCCGCACATAGAGGATGTGGCGGGAATCGACGAAAAGGCCAACGCCACCATAAGCAATGTGGAACAGGCTTCGGCCAATGTCAGTACGCCGCAAGAGGGGCTTCTGCTTGAGGCTGAGGTGAAGACGGCTGTGCTCGATTTCCTTAACGGAGCTACACCCACTGACTTGGCTCAACCGTTCGACTTGACCTATCTGCTCACTAACCCTGGCATGGACGCTACCGACGGATGGTCAACGGTAGCCAATCTTGGTTACTCGTGCGGCGAGTTCTACCAGAAGACGGCCAACATGAACCAGACCATAAGCTCTCTTCCTGCCGGTACTTATCAGTTCTGTGCCAACGCTTTCCAGCGCCCCGGAGCCTATGCCGACGTTTATGAGCCTTACCAGAGTGGTACGGACAACATCACGGCCTACCTCTACGCCGGCTCGGAAAAGCTGAAGCTGTGCAACATCTGCAGGGACGCACAGACCGAGAAGCTCGGCGGCAATGAGAAGGAGGCCACCACGGGACTTTACATTCCCGACAACATGGAGGCTTCAAGCTTATACTTCGCCAAGGGACTGTATGAGAACAGGGTGACTACGACGCTGGCTACGAGCGGCAAGATGAAGATGGGCTTGAGCATCACTTCGGCTCCCTCGGGCTACTGGTGCATATTCGACAACTTCCGTCTGCTCTTCTTCGGACGCATGGACAAGGAGACGCTGGCGGGCATTCAGTCTGCTACTGTGCCTGTGGCTAACCGCAGCGGAAAGGTGTTCACCATTGACGGACGGCAGGTGCTCACCAACGGTCAGGGCCTCGACACTCTGCCGCACGGCATCTACATCGTTGATGGGAAGAAGATAGTGAAGTAGTGTGAGGATAGTGAAATAGTGCGGCTCTTTATCGACCGCATGAAAAAAGTATGGCGCATGAGGAAGGTCCAACTTATCCTCATGCGCCATATCTTATTGTAGGGCTTATAGTGGCTCTCGTGCCGCCCTTGGCATTGCTTAAGGCCTATATTGCTCGAAGCCAATATCGTTTGAAAGCCCTTTTATTTCTTGCTCTTGGCTTTCTTGGTAGCCTTGGCGGTTTTCTTCACCTCCTTAGAGTTAGCCGAAGCGTCGGTGGTGTCGGCTTTCTTGTCAGCGTTTTCTATGCCCACAAGCTCCACGTCGAACACCAATGCGCTGTAAGGCTTTATCTGTCCCATGTTGCGCTCGCCGTAAGCGAGGTCGTAGGGAATGTACAGCTGCCACTTGCTGCCCACAGGCATCATGGTGAGAGCCTCTGTCCAACCCTTTATCACTTGCGAGGGACTGAACACTGCAGGCTTGGAGCCGTGCTTGCTCGAACTGTCGAACACTGTGCCGTCAATCAAGCGGCCCTCGTAGTTCACCTCAACGCGGTCGCTCTTGGTGGGCACTGCGCCAGTGCCTTTCACGAGCACCTTATATTGCAGTCCGCTGGGCGTAGTCACCACGCTGTCTTTCTTGGCGTTGTCTGCAAGGAACTGTTCTCCAGCCGTACGGTTTGGTCCGTAGAGCTTCTCGTCCTTAGCCTTCTTGTTCGACTCTCCCTTTTCCCTGAACAGCGGCTGTGCCTTGTCCATGGTCATGAGTGTGGTGTCGTTCTTGAGTGCGTCGGTGAAGCCACGATACACGAGGTTGGAAATGATGGAGTCAGGAGTGTCGGTAAACTCGGTCTTCATGCGCGAGACCATCTGTCCCCTTAGTTGTGAGGCTATGGTCATTCCAGC
>CAVHDN010000050.1:7000-10025 GCA_963634315.1 Flexilinea sp.
CCAGCTGCGTAGCTCAACGAGTCCGACGAGCTTTTCAGCTCCACGGGTGCCACGACTGTCTTCTCCACAGCCGCAGTCTTCTTTTTCTTTGGAGCGGCGTTGGTTGTGCTGAAAGCAGCGCAAGCCACAACCGCAATCGAAAGCAGTGCAATCTTTTTCATGTGTTTCTTTTGTTCCCTTTCTTTATGTTTGTCGAAAGCTTTTCTATCAAACGACAGAGGCGGATGTTTGTATATCCGCCCCGTCTGTGTGTTGTTTCCTATTGCTTATTTCTCGTCAACCGAAATCAGCTCAATCTTGAAGATAAGCATGGAGAAAGGCTTTATCTCGCCCTGCTCACGGTCGCCGTAGGCAAGCTCCTGCGGAATGTAAACCTCCCAAACAGAGCCTGCGGGCATGTGTACGAGAGCGTCGGTCCAACCTTTTATCACCTGGTTGCAGCGCAGGTTGATGGGTTCCTTGCGCTTGTAGGAGCTGTCAAACACCTTGCCTTCGAGCGTGCGGCCCTCATAGTGCACCTTCACCTTTGACGTGTCGGCTGGGATGGCGCCGTTGCCCTCCTTTATCACCTTATACTGTACACCGCTGGGCAGAGTCACCACGCCCTCCTTCTTCTTGTTGGCTGCAAGGAAGTCTTCGCCCTTCTTCTTGTTGGGACCGTAGGTCTTCTCCATGGTCTTGGCGTGAATCTCGCTCATCTTGGTCTGCGCCATAGTCTGTGCCTGCTCCACGGTCATGAGTCCCTTCTTACCTGTCGTGCCACTGATGAAACCAGCCAAGAGGTTCTTCAGAGAGATTGTCTTGGTGGAGTCGTCGCCGAACACCTGCTGGTTCACTCCCTTCACTATCTGTCCGCTTATCTGCTGGCCAATCTGCACGCCAGCATAGTAGGCAGCCTTCTTCTTGTCGTCGCCAGCGTTGGCTCCAGCGTTCAGTCCCTTGATGAACTCGTCCATGTAGGTGGTGTCGATGCCCATGCCGTTCACGAGATACTCTTTCAGACCCTGTGTCTGTGCCATACCTATGGCATAGCTCAGTGAGTCGATGTCACTCTTCAGGTTGGCCTTCGGAGTGGCGTTGCCGCACGAAATCATTGTTGCGGCAGCAATAGCCATAGCGGCTACGAATGTCAGTTTCTTCATTTCTATGTTTTGTTGTATTGTTGTTTTCCTGTTTAGGCGCATCCGCCTTTTACATTACCTTTATAAGCTCCACGTCGAACACCAGAGCGGAGTAGGGAGGTATCGATGCTCCTGCGCCCGATGCCCCATAGCCCAGCATGTAGGGTATGAAGAAGCGATACTTGGCTCCCTCCTGCATCAGTTGCAGACCCTCGGTCCATCCGGCTATCACCTGTTGCAGACCGAACACTGCCGGTTCGCCGCGCTGCACGCTGCTGTCGAACAGAGTGCCGTCGGTGAGGAAGCCCTCGTAGTGGCACTTCACCTTGTCGGTGGCCGCAGGCTTCTTGCCGTCGCCCTCTTTGAGCACCTTATATTGCAGTCCGCTGGGCAGCGTCACCACGCCCTCTTTCTTGGCATTGTCGGCCAGATACTTCTCGCCTGCCTCCTTTGCGGCCTCACCCTTCTCGGCGCGCTCCGCGTTGAGCCGCTCCTCCTGTTTCTTGAAGAAGTCCGTCACTATGGTTTGCGCCTCGCTGTGAGTCATCTGCAGTTTGTTGCCGTTGAGCACGTCCTTTATCGACTGTGCGAAATCGTCCACGTCAAGGCCGTTGGCACCCATCTGCGCCAACTGTTGGCCGATGCCCAAGCCTAAAGCATAGCTCAGTTTATCCATTGCTTTCTCTTATATATTAGTGTGTTACGCTTTAAAAAACGTGCAAAGATACTTATTTTATCCGATTATGCTAATCCATTTACATAAAAATCACTATTTTTGTGCATAATTTCAATGGCACATCTGAGCGGTCAAGTGCCTGTCTTTTTCACACATGGAGAACAAATGACTATGAAGAAAATCGTGTTGCTCACAGGAGCGGGAATGTCGGTGGAGAGTGGATTGAGCACTTTTCGCGATGCGGGAGGCTTGTGGGAGAACTACCCAGTGCAGCAGGTGGCCTCCCATGAGGGATGGTTGGCCGACCCAGCGTTGGTCACTGAATTCTACAACGCCCGTCGGCGCGAACTGCTCAAGGTGGCGCCCAACGAGGGACACCGGCTTGTGGCCGCGCTGGAGAAGCACTACAACGTGACGGTGGTCACTCAGAATGTAGATAATCTGCACGAGCAGGCGGGGTCGTCAAAGGTAATTCATCTGCATGGCGAACTGATGAAGGTGTGCTCCAGCCGCGACCCCGACGACCCACGCTACCAGCGCACACTCACTGCGGCCGACTGCGAGGTAGCTCCCGGCACCAAGGCCGCCGACGGTTCGCTCTTGCGTCCGTTCATCGTGTTCTTCGGTGAGGGCGTGCCCATGATGGAGTCTGCGGCACGCGAGGCCATGGAGGCCGACGTGTTCGTCATCATTGGCACGTCGCTCAATGTCTATCCTGCGGCAGGACTTGTGCAGTACGTAAATCCCCGTGTGCCTGTTTATCTGATAGACCCAAATCCCGTCATTGCCGCAGGGCGACATGATGTGCACCACATACAAAAGGGGGCGTCGGAGGGCATGCGCGAACTGACAGAGATAATAAGGAAAGAGGAGTAGGCTTGACGTTTGTCCGTCCGCTTGGCTCTTTACAGCTATCCGTAGCAGAGGAACTTGGCGGATATTAAAGGCATGTTTGTGGACGGGGCCGCAGGGCTTGCGAATAATCTTTTTTCGGCTTTTTGTTGGCTGTCATCTGTTGCGAAAATATTGGACAAAGACATAACACGCTACTAACGCCCCAAAAGCCCTAAAATATGGCCAGACTATCCGAGAACACCAATTCCCGAATTCGCTTGCTTACAATCTGAAAGTTGTAACCTGCGCAACACCCAATTACAGGGGAAAAGATTGTCCGCTCGGAAGAGAAACAACCTAAAACGAAGGACTCAACTATCAAATTGAAAGTTGA
>CAVHDN010000051.1:0-10022 GCA_963634315.1 Flexilinea sp.
GCCGCTCATGGTGGGTTTCTTTGCCGCCTTCATATCCGGCTGCATAGCTTGCAAATGGATGATTAGCATAGTGAAGAAAGGAAAGCTTATTTACTTCGGCATTTATTGTGCCATAGCCGGAGCGGCCACCATCGTATATTCGTTACTGCACTAATCTTACCACACCCGCATTTACCGATGGACTTCATCCAAGGCGAGTATATATATCTGAACAAGCCATACCGCATGTCCAGCTTTGGAGCTTTGGCACGCGTGCGCTACCTCATATCGCAACGGCTGGGCGTCAAGCGGATCAAGACAGGCCACGCCGGTACTCTCGACCCTTTGGCCACTGGAGTGCTCATTCTCTGCACTGGCAAAAAGACCAAGGAGATAGAGCAACTGCAATACAGCACCAAGGAATATACGGCAACGCTACAATTGGGAGCCACTACACCGAGCTTCGACATGGAGCACACTGTAGATGCCACCTACCCCACCGCCCACATCAACCGCGAGCTTATAGAACAGACACTGACACGCTTTGCCGGAGAGATTCAGCAAGTGCCGCCAGAATACTCCGCATGTAAGGTTGACGGAGCAAGGGCCTACAAGCTGAAACGCAAGGGCAAGGATGTGGAGCTGAAGCCAAAGACGCTTCGCATAGACGAGATAGAGCTCACGCACTTTGACCCCGAAGGCATGCAAATGGGCATACGCGTGGTGTGCAGCAAGGGAACATACATCCGCGCTCTCGCACGCGACATAGGCCAGGCACTCGGAAGCGGGGCGTTTCTCACCTCGCTCTGCCGCACAAGGATTGGCGACGTGTGCCTAAACGACTGCATTACACTTGACGATTTTCCTGAATGGCTGGAACAACAGTTCATCGAGGAAACTACATACTGAAGGTGGGTTCTATAAGTTTCCACCGTAATGAAAAGAGAAGCAATAAATATGAAACTATCACAATTCAAATTCGACCTTCCTGAGTCGCTCATAGCCCTTGAGCCTCCTTATCATGCCTTTACAAACGAAGACGGCAGTATTGACAAGATATACAGACGAGACGAGTGTCGCCTCATGGTGGTGCACAGCAAGAGCAAAACCATAGAGATGTTCAAGAAAGGTCCTAAAGGTAAGGAGCTAAAAGACGCTGACGGCAAGCCCATATACCTTGATTTCAGGGACTTGGTGAATTATTTTGATGAGGGCGACACCTTCATCTTCAACGACACCAAGGTATTTCCTGCACGCTTGTACGGCACTAAGGAAAAGACCGACGCAAAGATTGAGGTGTTTCTGCTGCGTGAGCTTAACGACGAGTTCCGTCTTTGGGACGTGCTCGTGGAGCCGGCAAGGAAAATACGCATAGGCAACAAGCTCTTCTTCGACCAAGACGGACCGATGGTGGCCGAGGTTATAGACAACACCACCAGCCGTGGACGCACGCTGCGCTTCCTCTACGACTGTCCGCACGATGAGTTCAAGCGCGAGTTGTTCGCGCTTGGTGAGGCTCCCCTGCCACGTTACATCATCAACCACCGTCCCGCCAACAAGGACGACATGGAGAACTTCCAGACGATATTCGCCAAAAATGAAGGTGCAGTGACCGCTCCATCAACAGGTCTGCACTTCAGTAGGGAACTGATGAAGCTTCTTGAAATACGTGGAATATCCTTCGCCTTCATAACCGTACACTGCGGACTTGGCAACTTCGAGACCATTGAGGTGGAAGACCTTACCAAACACAAGATGACCTCGGAGAAGATGGAGGTGACAGCCGAGGCTTGCCGCACGGTAAACGCCGCCAAGGCCGCCGGGCACAGGGTGTGCGCCATTGGCGTAAGCACCGTGAGAGCCACGGAGACTGCCGTTGGCACAGACGGTATGCTGAAGGAATATGAGGGTTGGACCAACAAGTTCATCTTCCCCAATTATGACTTCGGAATGACCAGCTGCATGGTGGCCAACTTCTACCATCCCGAATCGGTCATGCTGATGACCACTTGTGCATTCGGAGGCTACGACTTAATTATGCAAGCCTACAACCTTGCGGTAGAGAACGGGTACAAGTTCGGCTGCTATGGTGATGCCTTGCTGATAATGAACGACTGACAAGCAGCGACCACCAGTGCACACTGTATATTTAGGTCTCGGCTCCAACCTCAGCAACCGCGAAGCGAATATAGCCGAAGCGATAAGGGAAATTGGCGAAAACATTGGCGTTGTTGACCGCAAGTCGTCAAACATCATCACCGAACCGTGGGGGTTCGATTCGCCCAACAGCTTCGTAAACGCCGCAGTGCGCTGCCTCACCAATTTGTCGCCGCACAATCTGCTCATGGCCACACAAGCCATAGAGCGCAACATGGGACGCACGGAGAAGACCATCAAAGGCAACTACCACGACCGCATTATCGACATCGACATACTCTTGTATGACGACATCTCCATCGACGAGGACGACCTAAAGATACCACATCCTCTGATGAATGAACGCGAGTTTGTGCTAAAGCCTCTAAGTGAAATAAAAAAATAACATTTATCTATAAGCAATGGATACCACTGAACTGTTCAGATGGGTTCTTGAGAACCTCAACTATTGGGTTGTGACCTTGTTCATGGCCATCGAAAGCTCCTTCATACCATTCCCCTCGGAAGTGGTTGTACCCCCTGCCGCATGGAAGTCCATGGCCGACGACAGCATGAACATTGCCCTTGTGATAGTGTTCGCCACCGTGGGAGCCGACATCGGGGCCCTCGTCAACTACTACCTTGCGAAATGGCTCGGCCGTCCCATCGTCTATCGGTTTGCCGACAGTCGCATAGGTCACATGTGTCTCATCGACAGAGAAAAAGTGGAGCACGCCGAAGAGTATTTCCGCACGCACGGTGCGGCGTCCACGTTCTTCGGCCGTCTCATACCCGCAGTGCGACAGCTCATAAGCATTCCAGCAGGACTGGCAGGCATGAAGCTTAGCCACTTCCTGCTCTACACCACGCTTGGAGCGGCCGTATGGAACTCGGTGCTAGCCCTTCTCGGCTACCTCATCTACCGCTTCACCGACTTAAAGACTACCAACGACGTTTACGTGCTTGCCACCAAATATAGCCATGAGATAGGCTATGTGCTGTTGGCCTTGGCCGTGGTCGTTGTGGCTATGCTCGTATATAAGGGTGTAAAGAAGAAATAAAGGTGGGTTCTATAAATTCCCATAGGAGAGAAAAAGAAAATCCGCAGACCAAAGGGCCTGCGGATTTTCTTTTTCTCTCCTATGGACTTAGCCTGCCTTATCTGCGCAGACCCAAAGCCTTGATGATGGCGCGGTAACGCGTGATGTCCCTATCGTAGAGATAGTCGAGCAAAGCGCGGCGCTTACCAACCAACTTGGTCAAGGCTCTTGCCGTAGTATAATCTTTACGGTTCTTTTTCAAGTGCTCCGTCAAGTGGGAAATACGGTATGAGAACAATGCCACCTGGCTTTCTGCTGAGCCAGTGTCAGTGTTGGACTTTCCGTATTGTCCAAAGATTTCTTGTTTTTTTGTTTGATCTAAATACATAGATGTTAGTTGAAAATGATTAATATGTTAAAATGCGGGTGCAAAGTTACACATTTTGCGCCATTAGCCATCATCTTGTTCTTTTAAAATGACTGATGTTTAACCTATTTTTATCTTTTGGTTCACACCCAAGCACTCCTCACAGTATGTTTTGCTCCAGCTTTTATCCAACGTGAGGTCATTTTCAGCCAATATGGAAAGTGTGCATGCTTATTTATTAGTAACTTTGCGGTCAAATTGCTTTTAGCTATGAAAATTGGAATAGTAATAGCGATGGACAAAGAGTTCCAGCGCATAAGACAACTGCTTAGCGACACAGAAGAGACACAAGTGGGCGGCAAGACGTTCGTCACCGGCACCATTGGCCCCAACGAGATAGTGCTTTCGCAGTGTGGCATAGGCAAGGTGAACGCTGCCGTGGGCGCAGTGGAACTGATAGACCGCTTCGCTCCCCACGCAGTCATCTCCACAGGCGTGGCGGGAGGCGCATCCATCGCCCTTGAGACACAGGAGGTCGTGGTGTCAACCGAGGCTTGTTACCACGACGCCTACTGCGGAGAAGAGCAGCAGTTAGGCCAGATAATGGGTCTGCCCGCACGCTTCGCCGCCAACAGGCAGTTGCTCGACAAAGCCAAGGACCTCGCCTGCGGCACAAAAGTAACACCCGGACTCATCGTCACCGGCGACTGGTTTGTTGACAGCCGCGAGAAGATGCAGTCCATCCTTGACGCCTTTCCCGACGCAATGGCCGTTGACATGGAGTCGGCCGCCATTGCCCACGTGTGCCACCTGCGAGGCGTGCCATTCATCAGTTTCCGCATCATAAGCGACATTCCGCTCAAGGACAACAAAGCCGCCCAATACTTCGACTTCTGGGAGCGCATGGCCGACAACTCGTTCGGAGTGACCAAAGCATTCTTGGAGAGTCTCCAACTGCAAGGCGACAACTGACAAACAACAAGCAAAACAAGATATGGAAAAGATACCCAGCTTCACCATCAACCACGAGAAATTGCTTCGCGGCATCTATGTCTCGAGGAAAGACCAAGTGGGCGGCGAGACCATTACCACGTTTGACATACGCATGAAAGAGCCCAACCGCGAACCCGCCTTGCACCCCAGTGCGCTGCACACAATAGAACATCTGGCCGCAACCTACCTGCGCAACGATGCCGAATGGAAAGACAAGATAATATACTGGGGCCCCATGGGTTGCCTGACGGGCAACTACCTTCTGTTGCGCGGCGACTTCGAGAGCCGCGACATTGTGGAACTGATGCGCCGCACGTTTAGCTTCATAGCCCAATTCAGCGGTATAGTGCCCGGTGCAGCCCCTCGCGACTGCGGCAACTACCTCTTGCACGATCTGCCTATGGCGCGCCTTGAGGCAAAGAAATACCTCACCGAGGTGCTTGACAACATTACCGACGCCAATCTCACCTATCCCCTTTAGCAACGATAGAGACGGCTTGTAGGCACATTAGAAATAATGCCTGCAAGCCGTCTCTATAATGTTTATGCGAAGGCCAAGTCTTAGCTCTTCGCGTTCTTCTTGCGTTCGTTATGGTCGAGAATAATCTTGCGCATGCGCATGCTCTTCGGCGTAACCTCCACCATCTCGTCCTCCTTTATATACTCCAATGCCTCCTCAAGCGAGAGCACAGTGCGCGGCACTATGCGCGCCTTATCGTCGGAGCCGCTGGCACGAGTGTTGGTCAGCTGCTTAGCCTTGGTCACATTCACCACCAAGTCATTGTCGTGGACATGCTCGCCCACCACTTCGCCTCCATACACCTCATCGCCCGGGTCTATGAAGAATTTGCCGCGGTCCTGAAGCTTGTCTATGGAATAGGCAAAGGCCGTACCGTTCTCCATGGCAATCATCGAACCGTTTATGCGCCTTGCTATGTCACCCTTGTAAGGCTGATACTCCTTGAAGCGGTGAGCCATGATGGCCTCGCCCTGACTTGCCGTCAGCACATTGGTGCGCAGTCCGATAATGCCACGCGATGGTATCTCAAACTCTATGTCTACCCGTTCGCCGAGGTTAACCATCGAGGTCATGTCGCCCTTGCGGCGAGTCACCATGTCTATCATCTTCGATGCGAACTCCTCAGGCACATTTATGGTAAGCTCCTCCATAGGCTCGCACTTCACACCGTCAATCTCCTTATATATAACCTGCGGCTGGCCCACCTGAAGCTCGTAGCCCTCACGGCGCATGGTCTCAATGAGCACGGAGAGGTGCAGCACACCGCGTCCGCTCACCACCCACTTGTCGGTGTTGTCCTCAAACGGGCTCACGCGCAAGGCGAGGTTCTTCTCCAACTCCTTCTGCAGACGGTCGTTGATGTGGCGGCTGGTGACATACTTGCCCTCCTTGCCGAAGAACGGCGAGTCGTTTATGGTGAAGAGCATGCTCATGGTAGGTTCGTCGATGGCTATCGGCGGCAGCGGCTCGGGGTTCTCAAGGTCGCAGATAGTGTCGCCAATCTCAAAATGCTCAAGGCCTATCACGGCGCAGATGTCACCGCTCTTCACCTCCGCCGTCTTCTTGTGGCCCATGCCCTCAAAGGTGTGCAGTTCCTTAATCTTGGTCTTCTCCAAGGTGCCGTCCCTGTGGGCTATAGTCACGTTCATGCCGTCGGTTAGAGTGCCGCGGTGCACACGGCCCACGGCTATGCGTCCCGTGTAGCTCGAATAGTCGAGCGATGTGATGAGCATCTGCGGTGTTCCCTCCAGCATTTTCGGAGCAGGTATCACCTCCACAATCTTGTCGAGCAGATAGGTGATGTCGGTGGTGGGCTTCTTGTAGTCCTCGCTCATCCATCCGTTCTTTGCCGAGCCATACACCACCGGGAAGTCAAGCTGGTCTTCTGTGGCGTTGAGCGAGAACATGAGGTCGAACACCATCTCATAGACCTCTTCCGGACGGCAGTTGGGTTTGTCCACCTTGTTCACCACCACAATGGGTTTCAGTCCTATCTGCAGAGCCTTCTGCAGCACGAATCGCGTCTGGGGCATAGGTCCCTCAAAGGCATCGACGAGCAGCAAGCAGCCATCGGCCATGTTGAGCACACGTTCCACCTCTCCGCCGAAGTCGGAGTGGCCCGGAGTGTCTATAATGTTTATCTTCACGCCCTTCCAGTTGATGGACACGTTCTTCGAGAGGATGGTTATGCCTCGTTCGCGCTCCAAGTCATTGCTGTCCAGCACTTGGTCACTGAGGTCTTGGCCGTCTCTGAACAGATTGCCGGCCAGCATCATCTTGTCCACAAGCGTTGTCTTTCCGTGGTCAACGTGGGCAATAATGGCGATGTTTCTGATGTCTTGCATTTCCTGATTACCTTAAAACTGCTAAAAATCGGGTGCAAAGGTACAAAGATTAATCCATAACAGCGCCCATGCACCCCATGTTTTTCAGCCGTTCAGCTATTTGCCGTACTTGCTTGGCGAGACGCCATAGAACGACTTGAAGCACTTGTTGAAGTAGGACATGTCCTCCAACCCCACCTTGTAGCACACCTCCGACACGGTGTGCTCGGCCGTCTCCAGAAGCTCGGCCGCTCTCTTCATGCGCAGCCGCATGATGTACTTGTTGGGAGTCTCACCCGTAAGCTCCTTTATCTTGCCGTAGAGCTTGGTGCGTCCCATGTGCATCATGCCAGCCAAGGTGTCGATGGTGAAGTCGGGTTCGGAGAGATGTTGGGCCACAATGGTCTGAAAACGTTCGAGCAAGTTCTTGTCAACCACCTTGTCGGTCACCACTGGCTGGGGAGCCTCAGCAGCCTTTAAGGGAGCATTGTCCGAGGCGTCAGTCTTGGGAAGACGGTTGGACCACACTATCAACTGTATGATGCGTGCCACCAGCAGACGGAAGTTGCAAGGCTTCACCATGTAGTCGTCGGCCCCTGCCTCATAGCCCTTTATCTGGTGCTTCTCGTCGTTGAGCGCGGTGAGCATGACCACCGGCAAGGCATAGCCGTCGGGCCGCTGTTTTATCTGCTTCACTATGTCGTAGCCGTTCATGTCGGGCAACATCACGTCGCAAACCAACAAGGCCGGACGGTCGGCAAGCACACCCTCAAGTCCCTGCTTCCCCTTGCTGTAAGTACGCACGTTGAAATACCCGGCCAGCTCGGAGCGTATCTGGTCTTGCATGTCGGGGTCGTCCTCTATCACAGCCACCGTCACATCGTTGAGCGACTTCGGCAGCATTTCCTTTATTTCCTCCACTTGCTGCTCCTCACTGTCGGCGGTGTGGTTGTCGGCCACTGCCATGGTGTCGAGATACTCATCCACGGCATAACAGTCGTCGCTAAGTGGAATGGTGAACACAAACGACGCGCCGCCCAACCGCTCGCTCCTGCGGTATTGCAGACTTCCGTGGTGCTTCTCTGCCATCATGCGGGCCACATACAAACCTATGCCCATGCCGCCCTGCGACACATAGCCGTGCATGAACGGTTGGAAGAGCCTCTGCCGCTGTTCTTCCGATATGCCACTGCCGCTGTCCGACACGCTTATGCACAGTTCGCCGCTCTCGGCATCGCCTTTAATCGTCACCTCCACAAAGCCCTTGTCGGGCGTGTATTTCACAGCGTTCGACAAGAGGTTATAAACCACCGTCTCCACTATGTGACGGTCGCAGGTCATCTCGTAGCGTTTCTCAAAGGTCTTGAAGCTTATGGTTATGTCTTTTTGTTTGGCGGCATACCAGAAGTCTTGATAGATGCCGCGCACGAAACCGATGATGTCAACGCCGGCCAGGACTTGCAGGCGCAGACCGTTGGAGCTTATCTTGCGGAACTCCATCAGTTGGTTGATGAGGCGCGACAGGCGTTTGGCGCCCCTCACTGCCGTCTGCATGGACGAACGCGACACCGCCCCCGTCTTCTCATCCACTATCTTGCCCACCGCACTCTGTATGATGGCCAATGGTGTGCGAAACTCGTGGGTGACATGAGTGAAGAAGTTTATGCGCATGTCGTTCACCTGCTTCTCCATCTTCATGCGCTGATGCAACAGGAACTTCTCCTTGCGGTTGCGGAACACACGATAGGCCACAGCACCCGTCACCAAGACATAGGCCAACCATGAGTACCACATGTTGTACCAAGGCTCGGCTATGTGCACTCTTAGCGTGCGCTCCTTCGACCACTGACTGCCGTGGCCTATGCTGCGCACGTGGAACGTGTAGTCGCCAGGCGGCAGTCCGTTGTAGCCCACACTGTTTCTGTTGGTGGCTGTACTCCAACCCTTGTCCACACCCTCGAGGTAGTACTGATAAGCCGAACTGTTCTCCGCAGCAAACTCAAAGGTGGAGAACTGGAAGGTTATGGAGTTCTGTCCGCTGGCGAGCGAAAGCCTGTCCATGGTGGTAGGCGAACCCTCCACACCGTCCATCTTATATATAGAGACACCATCCACAAGCACGTCGGTGAGGGTTGGCTCCATGGCGGCCACCACACGAGCGTTGGAAGCCTTGTAGGGGTCAACCACCACAAGTCCATTGCCCGTACCGAACAGCAACAGTCCGTTTGAAAGTTTCATAGTGCTGTTTTCTTGGTAGGAGTTGCCCTGCACATCGTCGTTGAGCATATAGCTGTCTATGCGGCCCGTTCTCACGTCCATCCGTGCCAGTCCACTCTCCGTGCCCACCCAGATGTTTCCAGCAGGGTCTTCGTTTATGCTCTGCACATTGTCGCTGCCGAGGCCGTTGGACGTGGTGTATTGTTGGTAGGTCAGCCTGTCCTTGGCCGCATCATACCTGCAGCGGAGCAAGCCTGTGCCGAGGCCGCCCAACCAAATGTCGCCGTTGTGGCAGATGCGTATGGCGCGCAGTTCGTTGTAGGGGAGTTTGCCATTCTCCATATTGAACACGCGGAAGTTCTTCTCCGTTATGTTTTTCAGTCTTGTGTCCACCATGCAGAGGCCACCGCCTGTAGCCATCCACAGTCGTCCACTGTTGTCCAGACAGAGATAGTGCAAGCTGCTCATTGCCTTTTCATTGTTCAAAAAGCGCTTCACCACCAGCGGCTTGCCTCCGTTGTATCGCGTCTGTATGAGTCCGCCGTCCGTCCAGGCACGTATAGACGCTATCCAAATGCGCCCCAACTTGTCTTCAACAATACTAAACACATCGTTGATGGTCTTGTCGCCGTCCTTACCCTGCTCACTGCACAGCTG
Source organism: Flexilinea sp. (assembly GCA_963634315.1). Lineage (GTDB taxonomy): Bacteria > Bacteroidota > Bacteroidia > Bacteroidales > Bacteroidaceae > Prevotella. The sequence goes on from CAVHDN010000051.1 coordinate 9,733, forward strand.
CCCATCCACAAAGAGACCGTCACCGCGTGTACCTTGCCAGTAGTGGCCATGGCCGTCGAGCAAGGCCGAATAGCACACATAAGTCAGGTCGCGGCGGTTGCCTATGCTCATGCTGCTTGTGGCGAAGTCATAGACGGCTTTGTTCTTGCACATGAGCGCCACCGAACCAGTAGGGCCGTTGAGCACACGCAGCACAGCATTGTCGTTGCCTCCCTCCTGCACGCCATTAGCCGGATAGAGATAGCGCATGAAGGTATTGAACGCCTTGCTCACACACACCACTCCACCTC
>CAVHDN010000052.1:0-9690 GCA_963634315.1 Flexilinea sp.
TCGAAGTGGGCTACGACATCTTCTCGCGCTTCGAGAAGACAAGGTCTGACAACCAGAAGCTCTACATCTTCGGACACGTGGAATACTACGACTCTTACATACACAACCCCACAGTGTCGTGGACTAAGAAGAAGATATTCGCAGGCGGCATCAACTATTATCCTGTTCCGCAGATATGCGTGAAAGCCGAATACAACTACCGCAAATTCGACAGCAAGTACAACGATGAGCCAGCGCTCAACTTCGGTGTAGCTTACCAAGGCTTCTTCCTATAAAGACAAACCACACAAACGGATAGGAAACTAAGACAACAGCAATCATAAAACAAGAACAAAGCAAAAACGAAAATGAAAAAGTATCAGAAATTCACAGTGGCCATCGCTCTTGGAGCCATGTCTATGGGATTTACAGCATGTAGCAGCGACGACGACAACAGTAGCAACGACGGCCTTGATGCCTTCGGCCAGGCCAATGTTACAGTCAGCAGCAACGACCTCGAGATGCAGAAGATCGCCAAGGTTTATGTCAATAATGTTATATATCCCACATATCAGGCTCTCGCAGCCAACGCACGCGACCTCTATGCCAAGACAACCACGCTCTACAAGGCTGCCGAGGCTGGCACCATGAAACAAGAGCATATCGACGCTGCCTGCGAGGCTTTCAAGAACGCACGCCGCGAATGGGAGCGCAGCGAGGCTTTCCTCTATGGCTCCGCTGAAGACGGAAGCAACAACATCGACCCGCACATCGACTCATGGCCTCTCGGTCGCGACGAGCTTGTCAGTGCGCTCAACAATGCCGACCTCATCAAGGGCTTCAAGGGCGACAACCCCGAGGCATTCGTGAGCGAGAACAACGAGAAGTTCCAGACTGTTCTCGGTTTCCACGGCATGGAGTTCGTGCTCTTCCGCAACGGAAGCAACCGCACAGTGGAAGCTCTCAAGGCTAACGACACCGAAGAGGACATGACTTCGGTAAAGGGCATCGACGAACTGGCTTTCCTCAACGCTGTAGCCGGCGACGTGAAGAACATGACCGCACTGCTCGAATACACATGGATGGGCTCTGCTGCAAGTACCGAGACAAAGCAGACTCTGGAAGACAACAGCTATGTGTTCCTTTATCTCTCACAGAAGAACGGCATGGCCAAAGGCACAATGTGCTGGGGACAGTGGTTGCTCTCTCCGTCTTCCACCACAGGCTATCACTCATGGCCTGGCACAATGAACCAGATACTCGTGGGCGGATGCTCTAACATCTGCAACGAGGTGCATGAGCAGAAGCTCGGACAGGCCTACAATGTGGCTACAGGCAAAAAGGCTGAGAGCGAGGGTTCCTCCATCAACTACATCGAGTCGCCCTACAGCCAGCGCTCGTTCATTGACTACAAGGACAACCTCTACTCCATCAAGAACTCGCTCTACGGCACACGCGACATCGAGGCGACTACTCCCAACGAATACTCCATCATGAGTTTCCTCAAGACCAATAACCCAGAGCTCGCCACAAAGATGGACGATGCACTCACCGCAGCGTTCAAGTCGCTCGACGATGCCATAGCTGCGCAGGGCTACTTCAAGGCCAACCCAGGTTCTGAGGCTGTGGGCAACGCCATCGACAAGATCAGTGCGTGTGACGAAGTGCTCAACGAAGTGGGCAAGTGGTTCACACAACAACAGACAAAGTAAAGAAAGAACCCCCCGCTTATTCATTAGCGCCGACCTATACAGCACACGTAGCTTTGCATTCCTTGGGGATGCAGAGCTACGTGATATGAGTTAAGACACACGAAGAAACAAAAAAAACAACAAACAACACAACAAGCACAATACACATTATGAACAAGAAACATTTTCTTTTTATGTCTCTCGCTGCCGCGTCACTGGCTTTTACCGCCTGCACTGACGATGACGACAACAACAGTGGCGGCAACAACAATAGCGGCACTAACGCTGAAGTCAACGACGGTCCCTTCGTGGGCAAAGCCGTAGGCAACTTCCTCGCAGAGGAGTGGAGTCCGGGTGGAGAACTGGGAACAACACCCAACGTCAACTCGTCGTGCTATGAAGACGAGGCTCCTGCCGTAGAGCAACAAGGCCTGCTCAGTGAGTTCAAGGCCGGCGAACTCTTCTTTGAACACCAGTACACCGCATCCTCACAGCCATTCGCAGGACTTGGCCCAGCATCGGTGCGCCGCTCCTGCCTCGACTGTCACCCAGGCTATGGCCACGGACAGCGCAAGGAGCAATACAGAACGGAATATGGCAACGGCAACGGTTACCTGCTCGTGGTTTATCATCCCAACGATGGTGACAACGGCAACGATGGACCATACGTCTCATCGGTTACAGGTATGCCGCAAACACAAGCGTCTGAACCATTTAAGGCTCCTATTGACGAGAAGCAGATAAGCATAAAATGGGAACATGTCACAGCTATGGAGAGCGGTCTGCCCCTCAAGTTCAAGGATGGGGAGAGCTACGACCTGATTTATCCTGACGTAGATATTCCAAGCAGTGCGTTCCGCACGAAGCCAACACCATGGGAGGAAGAAGGCACCAACAAGAAGGTGGCTTTCCGACTGGAGAGTACCATCGGCGTGATTGGCACAGGACTGCTTGATGCCATCACCGAAGACGACATCAAGGCACAATATGCCTCTACGGCAAAATACTACAAGGAAAAGGGTGAGAACGTTTCTGAATATGTTAACCCCAACTTTTGGGATGCCGATGCCAACGACTTCGCCAGCAGTGCTTGGTACACTGCCACAGCCACTACCGGCTCGTTCGTTGACGGACAGGCTGGACGCAACATGGTGAAGCGCTTCACTTACGCCCTGACACGCGCCACACTGCAAGACGGCCCCGGTGCCAACGCCATATGGAACATAACCAATGTGAGCCGTCCCGACCGTCCCAAACTCTACACCACAGCGGCATGGGCCGATGCTATGTCGGAAGACGAGGAGGTGATTGCAAAGATACAAAACGACAAGACTTCGCCCTACTACGCCGAGAGCAAGGAAGCGATTGCCGCCAAGGTGAAGTATCTGCTCAATCCCAACACCAACCAGTTTGACAACGAATACTACAACTTCCAACCCGAGATGTCAACAACTAAGTTCTACCAGTTCATGGTTTGGCATCGTGGTCTGGCCATTCCTCGTGCACGCGACCTCAACGACACCACAGTGCAGAGGGGCAAGGAGCTGTTCTATCAAATAGGTTGCACCAACTGCCACCGTGCAAAATGGGTAACAGGCGACGACAACTACTGGGTGCCCACCAGTCTCACTGGCATGCCGCTCCCGCGCTTTGCCCATCAGACCATATACCCCTACACCGACATGATGCAGCACAAGCTCTACATGAAGAACGACATTCACGGTTCGTGGTGCCGCACCACCCCACTCTGGGGACGCGGACTGAGCTACATCAACACAGGTGGCGAAGACCGCATGCACGACTGCCGCGCACGCAACGAGGTGGAGGCAATCATGTGGCACGCCTACTCAAAGAAGTCGCATGCTTATGAGTCGGCCTTGAAGTTCTACAACCTCTCCAAGGAAGACCGCGACGCTGTGGTCAAGTTCCTGCGTTCCATCTGATGCGCAATGAAAAAGACTTCCTATATTAATTGTTAATGAACTAACGGTTGGTCCTGAAATTAGCCATTGCGTGACTTTCAGGATCAACCAAAACAAATAGAAACAACCATTAAAAAGATTATGAAACACTACTTTACAAGTTCAGCACTGCTCCTCGCCGGAGCCTTGCTCACACTCGGGTGCACCGATGACGACAACAACAGCGACAGCTCTTCCAGCATCACTCCCGAAGAAAGCGACGGTGCCTATGTGGGCAAAGCCGTTGACGGCTTTACCGCAGAAGAGTGGTATCCTGGCGGAGAACTCGGTACAACCACCAACATCGCCTCCAACTGCTACGAGGACAACACTCCTGCTGTAGAAGCTCAAGGATTTAACGACCTCTTCCAGCAAGGCGACCGCATGGCAAGCAACCCCTACACCATCAGCACCAAGCCCTACAACGGATGGGGACCTGTGGCTTCGCGACAATCGTGCTCCGACTGCCACTCTGGCGGCTACTCCCACGGACACAGCCGCACCGACTTCCTGCCCAAGAAAGGCAACGGATACATCGTTTCGGTATATACTCCCGATGCTCCGGGCAGCAACGACGGACCTCTCGTGGAACAGCTCACCACATTCACCATGACCATGGCCATGGAACCATTCAAGCCACAGCTCGACCCTACTCAGGTCAAGATAGAATGGCACGACGTGACAGAGATGAAGAGTGGACTGAAGATGCAGTTCCCTGACAACGGCGAAACGTTTGAGTTGAGATACCCCACAGCCACCGTGCCCGTAACAGCCTTCAACGCCGACCCGCGTCCAGCCGAGGGGAGCTATGACGTACGCCTCATCGTGTCGTGCAACTTCCAGGGACTTGGACTCATCGACGCTGTGAGCAACGAAGCTCTCGAGGCCCAGTACAAGAGCGAAGACTCTTACGGAGCAGAACTCAACCCTGAGTTTTGGGATGCTTCGGCCAAGAAGCTCAAGGACGATGCCTATGCAGAGGATGCTTTCGGAAACAAGTTTGTAAAGCGTTTCAACTACGACCTTCTCGAGGGCTGTCTGCAAAACGACGTGGCTCTCTGGGACGAGCTCAACGTGCTGCGCTCTGACATCAAGCACATTTGCACTACTACGGCATGGACGAAGGCCATGTCGGAGGACACGACCATCATAAACCGCATCTTGGCGGAAGGGGCAAACCCACAATCGCCATTGCACCCTTACTACTATGATGGCACTTTCGAAGGCATAAAGGCAGCGCTCACCTACCTGCTCTCGCCCGAGGACGACATCAACCTCTACGACAACAAATACTACAACTTCACCCCCGAGATGACCGACGACCAGTATCATGCTTTCATGACTTGGCATCGAGGCATAGCCGTGCCACGTGCGCGCGACCTCAACAACAAGGATGTGAAGAGGGGCAAGGAACTGTTCTATGAAATAGGTTGCACCAACTGCCACAAGCCGTCATGGACCACAGGTGCCGACAACTACGGACGCTCCAAGATACTTGAAGGCAAGAACCTTCCGCAATATGCCAACCAGAAGATTTACCCCTACTCCGATCTTCTGCAGCACAAGCTCTGCATGGAGCAGGACATTCACGGCTCATGGTGCCGCACCACTCCACTTTGGGGACGCGGACTGTCGTCGGTGGTTTGCGGCAAGGAAGACCGTCTGCACGATGCACGTGCACGCAATGAGGTGGAAGCCATCATGTGGCACGCCTACTCAAAGGAGTCGCAGGCTTATGACACCGCCTTGAAGTTCTACAATCTGCCCAAGGCCGACCGCGACGCTGTGGTGAAGTTTATACGCTCTATCTAAAGGCGCTGACACATCATCATCATAACTCAAAGAGCCATGCCATCACTCGAAAGGAGCTTGGCATGGCTCTTTACTTATAAAACACCACAATAATACCTCTCGCTTTTGCGTTACAAAAGCAGTCTTACGGCAAAAGGCAATGGCCTTTAACGATTTCCACACCAATTAGTTTGCAATGCAATGACAAAAAAAATTCTTTTCGCACTCTACACCTTAACCATCGTTTGCATGGGTGCGGCCACAATAGTTGAGAAATACAAAGGCACCGACTACACCTCGACCCACATCTATGGCGCATGGTGGTTCACCTTGCTTTGGGCTTTGCTCGCTGCCACGGCCATAGTCTATTTCATCCGTCGGCATGTGCGCAAACCGTCGGCAGTGGCTTTGCACCTTTCGTTTGTGGTCATTCTTGCCGGTGCGCTCACCACCCATCTCTTCTCAAGGCAGGGCATGATATACATGCGGTTGGGCGAGCCCACCAACAAGTATTATGTCGTGGCCGACAATGGCAAGGACATGGAGGAGCGGAAGTTGCCATTCAGCATCAAACTAAACAAGTTTGACATAAAATATCACGAAGGCACTATGGCCGCCGCCGACTACGAGAGCCAGTTCACCATAAGCGGCAACGGCAAGGAGACCAACGGCTCTGTGTCGATGAACAACATATACTCTTATGGTGGCGTGCGGCTCTACCAAGCGTCCTACGACGAAGACCTGCACGGCAGCATTCTCTCCATGAACGACGACCCTTGGGGCATAGGCATAACCTACACGGGCTATGCTCTGCTGTTTGTGTCGCTTCTGTGGATGCTCATCGACCCTAAAGGTGCTTTCCGCCAACTGTTGCGCAGTCCGTTGCTAAAGAGGGGTGTGCTTGTGGTTGTGCTATCGCTCGGCTTCGCCAATGCCCATGCCCTGAACACCATGCCTAAGGAGACGGCAGAGAATTTCGGCAGCTTGTACATTCTATACAACGACCGCATATGTCCGCTACAGACATTTGCCATCGACTTCACAAAAAAACTCTACGGCAAAGCCTCCTACAAGGAATACACTGCCGAACAGGTGCTTGCGGGCTTCATCTTCTGGAATGAGGAGTGGAGCGGTGAGACTATGGTAAAGATAAAAAGCGGCGACTTGAAGTCAACGTTGCAGTTGCCCGACTACTGCTCGGTGAACACGTTCTTCAACCCCGCCATGGGCGGCTACATACTCGGTCCCTACGTGCAGGAATACTACCAAGGACAACACGACAAGTTTCACAAACAGGCGGCCGATATTGACGACCGACTCATGATGGTAATGGAACTGCGGCAAGGGTCTCTGCTGAAGATGTTTCCTTGCACGGTGGGCGGCACCGTAAAGTGGTATGCGCCGACCGACAAGATGCCCACAACGGTTGACCGCGACCGACAGTTATTCACGCTCAACGTATTAGGTCTGTTGCAGGAGTTCATGGCCAAGGGTGACTATGCCAAGGCCAACGAGACAATAGAAAAGATGGCGCGCTACCAACTTGCCAACGGAGGAAACTCACTGCTCACTGCGCAACAGACAAAGGCCGAGGGCATATACAACAAGGTGCCGTTTGCCACCATTCTCTTCATGGCCAACCTCACCATAGGGTTGCTCGCACTGCTGCTCACCATCGTCCGACTGGCTCTTGGCGAGGTCCAAGACAAAGGCAGAGGCCGCATTTGGAGTGCACTGCTAAACAATCAAAGGGCCACAAACAATCTACTTCGCTCACTGATGTTTTTGTCAGTGCTCGCCCTCACGTTCTGTCTGGCTCTACGGTGGATCATCTCTGGCAAGATACCCATGGCCAACGGCTACGAGACCATGCTCTTTGTGGCGTGGCTCGTCATGCTTCTGTCACTCCTGGTGAGCTGGCGCTTCCGCATAGCCCTGCCTTTGGGTTTCATCATGTCGGGCTTCTTCCTGCTGGTGTCACACATAGGACAAATGGACCCCAACATCAGCCACGTCATGCCAGTACTCAACTCACCACTGTTGAGCATACACGTGTCCATCATCATGCTTGCCTTTGCCCTACTCTCGCTCACTTTCATCTGCGGAGTGACCGCCTTGCTACTCAATGCATTAGGCGGACGAAGCCGTCGCAAACACTTCGAAGAACAAATGGCAGCACTTGCCATGCTCTCGCGCTTGTTCCTCTACCCTGCCCTCACCGCTTTAGGCTTCGGAATATTCATCGGGGCCATTTGGGCCAACGTGTCATGGGGGAAATATTGGGGATGGGACCCCAAGGAGGTGTGGGCCTTGGTAACGTTCATGGTCTATGCCATTGCCGCCCACACACAGTCGTTGCCTTTCATGCGCCGCCCCGTGGCCTATCATGTGTTCATGACGTTGGCTTTCCTCACCATCCTCATGACCTATTTCGGCGTGAACTACTTCCTTGGCGGCATGCATTCATACGCTTAGCGACTTAGCCAAGCGTCAATGAGTTGGCGTGCTATGCTCAGTTTCTCGGGTATGGTGGGCAGGTTGTCGCGGTTGAACCAAGCTCCGGCGGCCAGTTCCTCTTGCTGAAGCTTTATGTTGCCCGACACGTAGTCGGCCTCAAAGCCCACCATAAGTCCGCAAGGATAGGGCCAGGGTTGGCTCCCGAAGTAGCGCAGATGGGTTATGGTAAGCCCCGTTTCCTCCATCACCTCCCTATGCACGGCTTCCTCAAGCGTCTCTCCCGTCTCGACGAAACCCGCCACAAGACCATAGAAGTTGCCCTTGAAATTGCGTGCATGCACGAGCAGCACCTCGTCACCCTTGTGAACAAGCACTATGATGGCGGTGGCCAACTGCGGCCACACCTCCTTGCCGCACGCACTGCAACGCTTGCTTATCAGCGTGTGCATGGTCATAGGCGCACCGCACACTCCGCAGTATTTCGTGTTAGCGTCCCAATAGAGCAGTTCCTCACACTTGCCGGCCTTCAGGTATAGGTCGTGCGGAATCTTGTAGAAGCTCGGCCGCAGACCGCACATCTCATATTTGTCGGAGGTCGCCACCGGCTCACTTATTCTGTAGGTCTTCACCTCCACATCGCCCAGAGGTGCCACATCGAGCATGTTTTCACCGTCTTGCAAAGCAGTGGGCGGTGTTGCGCCACACGGCACAGTGTAGTTGCCATCGGGCAAACGCTCAAGGAGCAGGTCGCCACGGCAGAAAACGAAGTAATACTTGTCCTTTTCCATCTTCGTGCAAATGTTGTTCCTGCCACATAGTCTCACATTACTAAAGGTGTACGTGGCGTGTTTTGTGGATGCGAAATTACTAAGAAAAAGCGACAAGGTATAGTCATGGGCATGTTTTTTGCTTAGCGTAAAGTGAAAAGACATGTACTTAAAACATGAAGAAAGGACGGAAGACATGGCATTCATAGATTATTACAAGATTTTAGGAGTCAGCAAAGACATACCACAAAAGGACGTTAAACGCGCCTATCTCAAACGCGCCAAGCAGTTTCACCCCGACTTGCATCCCGACGACCCCAAGGCAAAGGCTAAGTTTCAGGCCCTCAACGAGGCTTACGATGTGATTGGCGACCCGCAAAAGCGCGCCAAGTATGACCAATATGGCGAACAGTGGAAGCAGGCCGAGGCGTTCGGCGGTGCTGGTGGAGGCTTCGGCGGTACGGGCGGTTCCTACAGCTATTCTTCAGGCGGTTCGCCGTTTGAGGGGTTCGACTTCTCCAACTTCGGTTCTGGCGGTGGAGGCTTCAGCTCGTTCTTTGAGCAGTTGTTTGGCGGTTCACGGCGACATGGCTCGCAGTCGGCTGGTTTCGGAGGTTCGCAGTCGTCAGGCTTCGGCAGTGGTTTCGGCGGTAGCAGACAGCACTCGGGTGAGATGAACGCCACTGTTGGCATTGACCTCCGCACGGCTTTGCTTGGCGGCGAGGCTATGATACAACTCAAGGATGGGTCAAAGCTGAAGCTGAAAATCAAACCGGAAACTCAAAACGGTACGAAGGTGCGGCTGCGTGGCAAGGGATATGACCGTGGTGACGGCTCTTTTGGTGACATCATCATAACCTACAACGTCAAACTGCCAACGGGTTTGACCGAACGGCAGAAGCAGCTGCTTGCCGAGGCTTTGGGCTGACGCAAGATAGGCATTGCCCCAAAAAGCGGACCAATTACACACTATCATTTGTGGTCGCGTTTCGGCGAAACGCTCCTACTAAGTTAGCCTTTCCGCAAGACTGCGCAGTAGTAGGA
>CAVHDN010000053.1:0-9657 GCA_963634315.1 Flexilinea sp.
ATATTGAGTAGGTGTCTGTCCGAATGTCGTTCTGAATAGACGTGTGAAATAGACCGGGTCGTTAAAGCCTGTCTTGTAGGCAATCTCCGCCACCGTGGTGTCTGTCTTTTCAAGAAGCATCCGCGCCTTCTTAAGTCTGAAGTCCGAAACCAGTTCCTTTGGCGACAGCCCGGTGAGCGACTTCAGCTCATTGTAATAGGAAGTGCGGCTCATCTTCGACATGGCCACGAGGTCTTCTATCCTTAGGGAGGAGTTGGAATAGTTGGCCTCAAGCCAGTCGAGTTGCTTTTTCACGAAGTCATAGTCTTTCTTTTGCGTGAAAGCTATTTCCTGCGGGCCTATCTTCAACACCCTCATTTGTGCGATGCGAGCCAGCCGTTTACGTCTCAAGTGCAGCAGGAATATGGCCATTGCCACTGCCAACACGATGTAAATCCATAAGGCTTTGGCCGACAAAAGGAAGTGCGGAGGCACCGTTATCTTCACAGTACACATGTCGTAACTTTCGGGAGACTCCATCAGAAAAGCCTTTATTCGCAGCGTGTAAGTGCCAGCCGGCAGGTCGTCATAGGCTGCCATGCGAGTGTTGTCGGCATTGCGCCAGTCTTTGTCGAAGCCTTCGAGCATGTATTGGTAGTGGGTCCGCTTTTGCAACTTGTGGTTCAGTGCGGCAAACCTGAATGCGAACGATGCGCCATGTCGCGGCAACTCCACCACCATACTGTCGGGCACATAGTAGCTAATGCCCTTTTCGGCATTTGCCTCAAGCAGTTCTCCGTCCAGATAAAAGTCGGTTACCCTTAGTCTGAGCTTGCTTCCAGCTTGGTTGCCAAGCAGTTTTCGGTCAACAATGTAGTAGCCGTTGATTGTTCCGAAAAGTAATGTCCCGTCAGTGAGGGTAATGGCGCAACCTTCAGAAAACATGGTGTCATCCACACCGTCCTGCACCCCATAGCAACTGATTATGTGTTTGCGGATGTCATACGAGCAGAGGTTGTGGTCGGTGGCAAACCACACATTGCCGCGATTGTCGAATGTTATGCTCTTTACTTCTTCCGACGGAATGTCTGTCTTTGAGGTCAACGTCTCAAACGCCCACTTTCCGTCAGCGCCACGTCCTATGCACCGGCTGAGGCCACCTCCGTTAGTGCCTATCCATATAGTTCCGTTGTCAGCACAGGCAAGGCATACAATATCCGTACATAGCAGTCCGTTGGCAGTTGCCGACATTTCCGAAGCTCTCTCCGTTCTTATGACACCGTTCTTATAGCTCATCACGAGCAGACCGTCGGTTGTCCCCACCCATATGTTGCCTTCCTTGTCCTTGGTCAGCGTCCTTACTTTCATGTAAGCCCCTTTCGGGTAATGGCGCATCACATTGTTTGTGTTGAGAAACACCGTTTTGCCGTTGCGCTGATTTACGAGAATGTTCACGCCTCCATCGTAAGTGCCCACCCAGATGTTGCCGTTGTCATCTTCCACAGAGCAATATGCTTTGGAGGAACTGATGCTTTGTGGGTCGGCGGGCGAGTGCTTGAACCGCGAAAAGGCATAACCTCCGCCTTTTCGCGACATTTTCAGTAGCCCTCCTTCCTTGCAACTTATCCAGTAGTTGCCTTCTCTGTCTTGGCTTATACCATATATACGTCCTATCGCTTCTCCGTTGCCGTCGGTGTTGAGCAACGTTTTCTGACCCTTTTCATTTGTTATCTGTAGCATGTTGTTCTTGCTTCCGACAAACAGCAGTCGGTTTTTCGCGTCATAGTAGATGGCGCGAATGCTGTTGGCGTATCTTTCCTCCTGTGGCTCAAAAGGTTTGATGTGCTTTATGGTTGGTTTTATCAACTCCAAACGCTCCAGTCCTTGTCGGGTTGTTGTCTCCCACACAATGCCTTCAGACGAAACAAGGAAGCACCCCACTGTGTTTGACAAGGCCCACGGGGCGGAAGGTGTATTGTAGAAATATTCGAAGCAGTCACGTTTACGGTTGTAGTAGCCGAAGCCGCCACGGTACATACGCACCCATAACGTGGCGTTGACCTCACAAATCAACGCCCCTAAAGCGTCGTCCTGCGGAATGACCACTTCCTGACTGTATGTGCTCACTGCACCGTTGGTGACGTTGATGCGCTTGATGCCTCGGTCGTTTGTGGCAAACCAGAGGTCCCCATGACTGTCGGCAAACAGTGAGGATACAGGTTCTGTCGTTATATCCCATCTGCCGCATTGGTTCCCTTTGTAGTCATAGGCTATGATGCTGCCGTCGAATGTGCCTACAAAGATGGTCTTCCCTTTGGTGCAGAGACTTCTTATGCCCTTTTCACTTATGGTGCTTATCTTTTCATATTGTTTCCCACTAAGTTTCAACAGACCGTCTCGTGTGCCTATCCAAATATTGCCGTCGGTTCCTTTCAGCATACGGGTGGCCGTCTTGTCAATGGGCACCAATTCCACCTTGCCGCCTTTGTCTATAGGATGTATCCGCAGCAGTCCCTTGCCATTTATGAAGACCAGCATACAACCGTCGTCTGCGAGGCAAAGGGGAGAGTCGGTTGTTATGTAACGATTGTCCATCTGTCCTTCGAGCGGGTTCTCTATACAGTCGGTCTTACGGTTAAGCACAAATACGCGGCCGTCATACATTCGCAGCCAGACATTCTGTTCTTTGTCGAATGTCAGGTCTATTATACGGTTGTGCATGTGTGGAAGTCGGCTGCCCACACCTGTCGTATAGTTGTGGAACACGAAGCCGTCGAAGCGCGACAGACCGTTCCATGTGGCAATCCAAACATATCCGTAGCTGTCCTGCTTGATGTCTGCGACGGCGTTGCTCGGCAGTCCTTCGTCGGTAGAGTAGTGGGAGAGTGTGGCTTGCAGCTGTTGCGCCCATGCCTCTGTGGTGTGCAATAGTGTCGCAAAGAAGGTCACAGTCAGCAACAAACGTGCATATTTCATGTGTGGTATGTTCATAGGTAATTGTAAAACCGTTGCAATTTACTGCTTTTTCCCCTAATTTCGACATTTACAGCTCTTAAAAGTTATGATAATTGTTCGATTAACCATTATTAAGTGTACTTGAGACATTAAAATAACATCAAAGCCTTATCTTTGTGCTGGTTTATTAACAACAACAACTAACAACAACTCTTATTATGATTATCAACCGAACTGTTTCATTACTTTTTGCCACTTTCCCTTTGGTCGCTGCAACCACGCTTGCACAGCAAAAGAAAGTTGAAGTAGCCGCCCAAACACATGAGCCGGTGTTTCTATATTGCCCCGGCGAAAAGGATGGAATGCGCATTGCCAGCTGTTTTGGCAATGACTTTAAGGAACAAGGACAACTGTTCTCGTCCGACTACTCGCGATGGGGTAGTGAAAAGAGAATGTATTCCCCATTTGTCACGGCACTCTCCACAGGCGGCTATGCTGCCGTGTTTCAGGTGAACGACCATGCCCCTTGCTTTGCGGTAGCCTATTCAGACGACCTTGTAACGTGGCGACCGCAGGATTATCCTCGCATGAGTGTCAATGGATGCTTGGCGCCTGTCATACGCGATGATGGCAATGGACGCTATTCGGTATTGTTCCTCACCAAGCAGGGTGGGGTGCGACAAACAACCACCGACGGTTCTTTCCGTCATTTCTCTGCTGACAGTGAGGCTTCAATGACCGACTACCGACGCATTTGTGCCACGAAGGACACGGCCGTGGTGAACGGGAAGACCTTAGTGGGCAATGTGTTGGCCATTGAAGCGCAACAGTTGGCCAGTGTGAAGGCATTCTTCCAGAAGCAGGCCGACGACCAGAAAAAGGCAGGAGAGAGGCTTGCCGACGATGGACAACGTTTCGCCTATCTTGGAGGAAAGGCCATTGAGGCCACACTGACCATCGACGGAAACAAGGAAAAGAAGATAAGCGACAAGTTGATAGGTGTGTTCTTCGAGGACATTAGCTATGCGGCCGATGGTGGTCTCTACGCGGAGTTGGTGCAGAACCGCGACTTTGAGTATTCGGCAAAAGACCGTAGGGGATGGTCGGCCTCAACAGCTTGGCGGTCGTCAAACGGCGAACTGAGCATAGAGAGCGCCACTCCGTTGAGCCAAAACAATCCGCACTACGCTGTGTTGACCAACGACACTGTGTGGAACACTGGATGGGATGGCATAGCCGTTACCAAGGGAGAGGCATATGATTTCAGCATCTACACCAACAATATCGACGGAAAGTCAAAGACCCTTACGGTGGCTTTGGTCGATGGTGACAAGGTGTTAGCCTCCGCCAACATTAAGGCTAAGGGCAAGAAAGGTGTATGGACACAGTATTCGCTCACGCTCAATCCGTCAGAGACCGCAAGCAAGGCTGAGTTGCGGTTGGTTGCGCGCATCGGTGGAAAGATGGCTGTCGATATGGTTAGTCTGTTCCCGCGCAATACCTTCAACGGTCGCAAGAATGGACTGCGCCGTGACCTTGCGCAGAAGATAGCCGACCTTCATCCTAAGTTCGTGCGCTTTCCTGGTGGATGCATGAGCCATGGCAACGGCATTGATAACATCTACCACTGGCAGCACACCGTCGGACCACTCCAAGACCGCGTGCCCGACCGTAACACATGGAACTATCACCAGACGCGAGGACTTGGCTTCTTCGAGTACTTCCAGTTCTGTGAGGATATAGGTGCTGAACCTCTGCCAGTATTGGCTGCAGGCGTGCCTTGCCAGAACTCCGGCTCTGATGCCAATGGTTATGGTGGGCAACAGGGTGGCATTGCCATGGAGGACATGCCGGCCTACATACAAGAACTGCTTGACATGATAGAGTGGGCCAACGGCTACCCAGCTACATCAAAGTGGGCTAAGATGAGGGCGGATGCTGGTCATCCTGCGCCATTCAACCTTAAGTATATAGGCATTGGTAATGAGGACATTATCTCCACAACATTCGAGGATAGGTATAAGATGATTTGCAGTGCTATAAAGAAGCGCTATCCCGACATTATCGTGTGCGGTACTGTAGGTCCGTTCCATGCTCCTTCTTCCGATTATATAGAAGGATGGAAGTTCACCAAGGCCAACAAAGACTTTCTCGACATGGTCGATGAGCACTACTATGAGAGCGTGGGGTGGTTCCTCAACAACCAACACTACTACGACGACTACGACCGTACTGCGCCTAAGGTATATCTCGGTGAGTATGCTGCTCGACAGGGCAAAGGCGTGATAGACTGTGCTCTCGCCGAGGCAGCCCATCTCTGTGGCATAGAGCGTAACGGAGACGTGGTGTCAATGACATCCTACGCTCCTCTGTTGTCGAAGAATGGGCATAGCAACTGGAGCCCCGACATGATATATTTCGACAACACTACCATACAGACAGCTCCAAGCTATGAGACACAAAGACTGTTCTCTGTGTATGGAGGCGACCGTTATGTGTCGTCAAAACTTGACGTGACCGACTCTGTGGCCTCCAATCGCATTGCGGCAAGTGTGGTTAGGGATAGTAAGACAGGCAAACGCTATTTGAAGGTAGTCAATATTCTCCCCGTAAACCTTAACCTCACCATTGGCGCACGCGCCATTCCTCTTTCCAATTCACTGCGCTATGAGGGCTTCGACGGCAAACCAGGTCAGGCGAAGGTGAAGTGCGAGACTGGCACCTACGATGTGCGACAGGACGACAAACTCGTCATAACTCTGCCGCCATACTCGCTGCGTGCCATAGAATTATAATGGAACGTCTGGATATCATTGGTATGTGCAAAATTTGCACATACCAAGAAGTACGGCCAGCGATATGCCTATTATTACGAAATAGCCGACTTATCATGAGTCGGCTATTTCTATAGAAAAGATAATCAACTTAGGCTTTTATAGCTTTGACTTTTAAAACTTGCCTTTACAGCTTGGCCTTGAAAAACTCTAACACTCTGTCTTGTATGTCTGTGCTGCAGGAGTGTCCCATGTCCCAAAGCTCTGTTTGCAGGTTGTCGCTTGCCCCTTGTCCGTCCCAAACCTTGTGCATTATTCTGAACGCCTCGCTCACGCCACGCACGGGAAACAGATGGTCTTGCTTGCCGTTGATGAAGAGTATCGCTTTGGGACAGGCCATGCTCGCGATGTGCGGATAGTCCATGTGTTGGCGCAGTCCCGGCAGACAGTTGGCAAAGCCGCCATACTCGCGCTTCTTGTCCTTCACCGACATCTGCACGTCGGTGGTGACCATCCAGCAGATGGCCGCAGAAGCCTTTATCCTGTCGCTCAGTGCGGCAAGCATCCACGCCCGATAGCCGCCCATGGAGCATCCTGTACACCCAATTCTTTGTGAGTCCACATAGGGTAGGGTGGCCAAGAACTCTGTACCTGCAATGTCATCGTAGGTCATGAAGGCCGACAAGTCGCGCCCCAACATCATCATGTTGCCGGCTATTATGTCATATTTACTCCTATCAACACCCTCCTCACGTCCGCGCTCACCCCACATGGGAGCGTCGGCAGAGAACACCACGTAGCCGTGCTTTGCGAGGT
Source organism: Flexilinea sp. (assembly GCA_963634315.1). Taxonomy (GTDB): domain Bacteria; phylum Bacteroidota; class Bacteroidia; order Bacteroidales; family Bacteroidaceae; genus Prevotella. The sequence goes on from CAVHDN010000053.1 coordinate 6,525, forward strand.
AGTCGCCGAAGTATCGTCCCCCATACAGTTGCTCTGCCCATTTGTCGGCATCATTGGCCACTACTGTGTCCACATCGAATGGGCGTACCATCTTTTCCTTGCCTATGAAGAGATGGCCTCCGTGGTCGTGCAGAACATTGACTGCCGGAAAAGGTCCTTTGCCCTTAGGGACAAGCAAATAGGCGCTTATCCGCGAATAGGCGTTAACGTTGAACTCCACCTTCATTGCGGTGTAGCCATTGCGTTCCTCCTTGGCCGTAACATCCAAGTCGAAGCTCGCCGCTTTCTTTGGCGGAGTCATCATGCATTCCCTCACCTTAGCTCGCGCTTTCTGTCGCCATTCGTCAAAGTCGTCAATGCCGGCGTTCTCCCACGCCAACGGATAGGTCAGTTCCTCTTTCAGTTGCTCTACATAGCGAGGCAGGTCAAACGTAAACTCAAACTTCTCGCGCTTTTGGAGCGTCTTCTTTTGTTGGGCCGCTGTGGGTGCCGCTGTCATAGTCAAGGCAATGAGTGTGACTATTGACAGTGTGAAAGGATGCTGTTTTGAAAATACCATATATATAATGTAGTCTTTTTGATGGCACAAAGATATGAAGATATTTCTTTAGTGCAAGAAAAATTTGTTCAATCAAAATATAATTGATACTTTTGCACACAACATCAGCAATGTGCAACATCTAAGTCAGGGAGATAATATGTCAATATCGAAGACAAGGCAGAAGTTAGTCGATGTGGCGCGGCAGCTATTTGCTAAGAACGGACTTGAGAACACGACCATGAACGACATAGCCGTGGCTTCAGGCCGTGGGAGGCGCACTCTCTACACTTATTTCAAGAGTAAGGAAGACGTGTATTATGCCGTCATTGAGTCGGAACTGGAACGGCTTTCTGACAGGATGGACGAGGTGGCCGCAAAGGACACTCGTCCGCAGGACAAGATTATCGAGCTGATCTATACTCACCTGAACATGATAAAGGAGACTGTCGTGCGCAATGGCAACTTGCGTGCGGAGTTCTTCCGTAACATATGGATGGTGGAGAAAGTGCGCAAGAACTTCGACGAGGACGAGATAGACCTGTTCCGCAAGGTGTATGCCGACGGCAAGGCGAGCGGGGAGTTCGACATAGAGAACATCGACTTGGTGGCCGACATCACGCACTACTGCATAAAGGGCCTAGAAGTGCCTTACATCTACGGACGCTTGGGCCACGGCATGACAGAGGAGACCAGCAAGCCCTTGGTGGCGAAAGTGGTTTATGGCGCATTGGGCAAAAGTCCTTCGCACTGACAGAACAATGCTGGCAAGGCAACAAAAAGCCGTTTGCCGCGTTGATATATAGGAAATAAACAAACGTAAGTATTAACAACAATAAAATCTACAATGGGATTACTGACAGGAAAGACGGCGCTCATTACGGGTGCCGCTCGCGGTATAGGTAAGGCTATAGCGCTTAAGTTTGCCGAAGAAGGGGCGAACATTGCATTTACAGACCTCGTGATAGACGAGAACGGCAAGGCCACAGAGGCCGAGATAGCAGCCAAGGGTGTAAAGGCCAAGGGCTATGCGAGCAACGCTGCCGACTTCGCCCAAACGGACGAGGTGGTGAAGCTTGTGAAAGAAGACTTTGGAACCATTGACATACTCGTGAACAATGCAGGCATAACCAAGGACGGTTTGATGTTGCGCATGAGCGAGGCGCAGTGGGACGCTGTCATAGCCGTCAACCTTAAGAGTGCGTTCAACTTCATCCACGCTTGTATGCCGGTGATGCTTCGCCAGCGCAGCGGCTCCATCATCAACATGTCGTCGGTGGTGGGAGTTCACGGCAATGCCGCACAGTGCAACTATGCAGCCTCCAAGGCTGGACTCATTGCCTTGGCAAAGAGCATAGGGCAGGAGATGGGGCCCAAGGGCATCCGCGCCAACGCCATCGCTCCGGGCTTCATAGACACAGCCATGACACAGGCTCTGTCTGACGAGATACGTGCTGAATGGATGAAGAAGATACCTCTCCGCAGGGGCGGCACCGTTGAGGACATAGCCAACTGTGCCGTGTTCCTTGGCTCCGACATGTCGAGCTATATCAACGGTCAGGTGATACAGATAGACGGCGGAATGAACATGTAAAAACCGCAGAGTTTGGTGATATGGAAGTTGTTTACGAGGACAATCATGTCTTAATAGTAAACAAGCGCAGTGGCGAGATTGTGCAAGGCGACAAGACTGGCGATGTCCCATTGTCGGACGTTGTCAAGGCTTATTTGAAGGAGAAGTACAACAAACGGGGCAATGTCTTCATGGGCGTTGTCCACCGCTTAGACCGTCCGGTGGGCGGTCTTGTGGTGTTTGCGCGTACCTCCAAGGCCCTGGCGCGCCTAAACGAGATGTTTCGCGTGGGCGATGTCCACAAGACCTATTGGGCCATAACCCCCAACCGTCCCACTGCTGACGAGGGTGAACTGGTGCATTGGCTGGTGAGAAACGAGCGTCAAAACAAGTCGTATGCCTACGACCACGAAGTGCCGCAGTCAAAGAAGGCGGTGCTCCGCTACCGTGTCATTGGCCACAGCGTCCGTTATTTTCTGCTTGAGGTGCACCTGCTCACTGGACGTCACCATCAAATAAGATGTCAGTTGGCGGCCATGGGTTGTCCCATAAAGGGCGATTTGAAGTATGGTGCGCGTCGAAGCAATCCCGACGGAAGCATCTCTTTGCTGTCGAAGCACATCGACTTCATCCATCCGGTGAGCAAGCAGACGGTTTCTGTTGATGCGCCATTGCCCGACGAGCCTATATGGCGAGCCTTCCTTTAAGGTGGGAGCTAAAAATCCAACTGGAAGTGACAACAGACAACACAACATCGAAAGATTAGGAAAAAGGGCTTGGCCTGTGCGCTAATAGAACTGCGCAGGTTTCGGACTTGCTAGTAGGATGCGCTTCTCCGAAGTGAAAGTCGGCGGCCGAAGGGAAAGCCAAGTGCGACCCCCTCGTCGTTAACGTCGTCAGTAGTAGGTGCAGATTTCCGAGCTGCACACTCAGTAGTAGGTGCAGATTTCCGAGCTGCACACTCGGTGTTAACATCGTCAGTGTTCGGGCCGCAGTTCGTTTGGCCGCAGTTCGGAGAACTG
>CAVHDN010000054.1:0-9619 GCA_963634315.1 Flexilinea sp.
GCATAGATGTGCACATTGCCTATGATGAGGTTAGGGTTGCAATAGACCGACGTGCTCGGCTTCGTCATGCAATTGGCCGTGTAGAGGTTGCCCTGCCCCGAGGCCGCTATATGCTGCACCTCGAATATGAAGTACTTGTTGTCGTTCTCATGTATCCACATCTTGTTCCACTCGTCCATGTCCTTAGCCCAATACTTGTTGTTCTTCTCGGCATAGTCTATGATGTCCTTGCAGAGCACGGCCACAGAGTCCTTCTTCTCCTTCATGTTAAGCGGAAAGCCGCTCATGGTGAGATACACCTTAGCCAGCAGTCCCTTGGCGGCGTTCTTCGTAGCCCGTTCGGTGTGGGCAGTGCCCTGATAGTCCTTGGGAGCCGTTAGCGAGAGGTTGTCCACAGCATACCTCAAGTCAGGCACGATGATGTTCTCATAGACCTCCTTTGCCTCGCTCTGTCCGAGCGAGAAGGCATCGGTGGTGGTCAGACTATGCGTCGGTGCAGGCACTCTGCCGAAATAGCGCACAAGGTCGAAGTAGGCCAAAGCCCTGAGGAAGCGAGCCTCCGCCCGGTCTTCAGCTTCCACCTTCTTATCGCTCAGCACCCCACTGTCCAGTTCGTCAAGCAGTTTGTTGGCCGCCGCCACTATGGAGAAGTAGTCAGCCCAGCAGTTCTGTATAGTGTTGTCTTTGACCAGAGCGTCAGCGTTGAACAGAGCAATGTCAACATTGTCGTTCTGCTTCGTGTCGTTGGTTATCCACATGTTGTCCGACCTCTGTTCGCTCATCTGCAGAGCGTAGAGCGACACCTGCTTCAGTCCGCCATACACCCCAGTGAGAGCCTGATCCATCTGCGCTTCCGTCTTGTAGAAGTTCTCCGTGGAGTTCTTGTCCTTGGGAGTCACGTCCAGATAGTCACTGCACGCCGACGCCACCATTGCCGTGGAAGCTATAGCTACAAAAAATATCTTGTTCATAAGTATGTTTTATGTTAATAAAAGCCCGTGTCCTAAAGAGTGATGTTCACGCCAAGGCTGAACGTTCTTGCCAAGGGATAAGCACCATAGTCGTAGCTGTTCACGAGCGACCCCGAGTTGTTCGACTCCGGCGAGTAGCCCCCGTCGTAGCTGTCAATCATGAACACGTTCTCTATGCTTGCGTTCACCCTTATCTGCGAGACGAATGTTGTGCGCTTCAGAGGTATGGTATATCCCAACGTGATGTTCTTAAGCTTTATGAAGTCGCTGCTGTAGAGCCACCTCGTGCTGTATTCCTCGGCAGTCTGAGTGTTCCAGGCGCACGGAGTAACGCCGTCGCCCGGCTCCTCCTCCGAGAACCACATGTTGTTGTACTTCCGCAGCATGTTGTTTGTTACACCCATGCCCTGCCTGTCGATGGCCCGGCTCAACGCGCAGAATATCTTGCCGCCCGTTTGTGCGGTGATGAGGAACGAGAAGTCGAAGTTCTTATACTTGAACGTGTTGGTCAGACCATAAGTGAAGTCAGGCGACGGATGTCCCGCATAGGTCCTGTCGGCTTCGGTTATTTTTCCGTCGGGCACTCCGTCAGGACCGCTCACGTCACGATAGCGCACGCTTCCCAATGTGGAAGACGTCTGCGCGGGATAGTTCTCAAGGTCGGCCTTGGTCTGATAGACACCCACTGCGTCATAGAGATAGAACTCGCCCACGCGCCGGCCCACCTCAATCACCTGAGTCTTGCCGTCGAATCCGCAGTAGATGGTGTTGTTGTTGCCGAGGCTCTTCACCACGGCCTTTGAGTAGGCCATGTTGAACGACGTAGTCCACCGCAGCTTGCCCGTAAGGTTGTTGCTCTTCAGCTCCAGCTCCCATCCCGTGGTCTCTATGTTGCCTATGTTTGAGTAGCCCGAAGCGAAGCCAATGTCCGACGGCATGCTCACCTTGTAGAGCATGTCCTTGGTGGTCTTCCTGTAGAAGTCGAGCGACATCGACACACGGTTCTTCCACAGCCCGAGGTCGAGAGCGATGTCCCAGCTGTTGGTCTTTTGCCAAGTGAGGTCGGGGTTTTCCAGACTGGCGGGCAGATAGCCCGTAGTGATGTTTCCGTTGCTTGAGTAGTTGTTGGTCGTCAGCGTGCCGTTGGCCGAGCCCACAGGCAGCGACTTGCTTCCGTTGCTGCCGTAGCTCAAGCGAATCTTTGCGTCGGTCACAGCCCACGCCTTGTTCCAGAACGCCTCATTGCTCGCCCTCCATGCCGAACTGAAGGCAGGGAAGGTGCCCCAGCGGTTGTTGCGTCCGAAGCGGCTGCTGCCGTCGCGCCGCAGACTCACGTTGAGCAGATAGCGGTCGGCATAGTTGTAGATGACACGTGCGAAATAGCTCACCAAACGGTCCTCTGTGTTATAGGTGGCCGTGGCGTCGGTAATGTTGTGCGTGAGGTTGTTGAAGCCCTCCAGCGCGTCGTTAGGATACTGTGTAGCCTTCATCGAATACTTGTAGGTGTCCTGCGTCTGCTCCGCCGACCATCCCGCCACGGCGTTCACGCTATGCTTGCCCCACGTTTTGTTCCAGTTGAGCTGCGCCTGAGCCATGAGCTTGTGAAACGAAGAGCCAGTCCACTGCCCCTGCGTGAAGTAGCCCTCAGGATAGTTGGCCCAGTCGCGGTTGAGACTTCCCGGTATGAAACGCTTCATCTGGTAGTTGTAGTAGTTCCACGCCCCGAGCACCCGAGCCTGCAGCCCCTTCACTATGTCGATGTTGATGTAAGCCGACGACGCTATGTTCAGCTTCTCCTTCTTGTTGTCCCATCGCTCCATCATGCTCACCGGGCTCACACTGCCGCTCGCCCACATGTATCGCTCATAAGGTTCCGAGTTGGTGTGCACCCCAGCGTCGCCCTCCGCCACTGGCGTGGAAGTGATGGCCGACATGGCTGCATTGTCCTTGCCGTCCACACCTCCGCCGCCATACCACTCTATCGTTGGCGCAACTTTCAGTCCCATGGTCACCCGGTTCTTCACGTGCGTCTCGCCCGAGAACTGCGCCGTGAGCTTCCTGTAGTCGGTGTTGAGCACTATGCCGTCCTGAGTGGTGTAGCTCACCGACAGACGGTAGTTGCCGCTCTTGCCACCCTGCGTGGCCGAGAGCGAATAGTTTTGGAAGGTGGCCAGCCGGAACATTTCGTCCTGCCAGTCTATGAGCGCCAGTCCACCATAGCCAGCCATGGCCCAGCGAGGGTCGTTGACATAGTTGGAGTTCATGCCCACCAGAGCCACACGTGCGGCGAAGTCATCGCTGGCCGAAGCCCCTTTGTTGCCGTAGGCGTTCACATAGCGCGTGTTGTTCACCTTTGTCCTCCAGCTTATCCACTCCTCAGGACTCATCACGTCCATGCGCCTCTCGGCCTGCTGCAGACCGAAGGTGGCGTTGAAGCGCAGCTGCGTCTTGCCCGAGTTGTCGCCCCGCTTCGACGTTATGATGACCACGCCGTTGGCTCCCCTCGAGCCATATATGGCCGACGACGAAGCGTCTTTGAGCACCTCAATGCTCTGTATGTCGTCGGTGTTGAGCTGCGAGAGGTCGAACTCCTCGTCCATGGGCACACCGTCCACCACATAGAGCGGACTGGTGGAAGCGTCGCTGTTTATGCTCGTGGCCCCGCGCACGTTCACCGTCACCGCCGAGCCCGGTGTGCCCGACGTGGTGCGTATCTCCACACCCGCCAGCTCGCCCTGCAGAGCCGAAGCCACATTGCTCACCGGCCGGCGCTCCAAGTCCTCGCCCTTCACGCTCGACACCGAGGCCGTCACGCTGCCTTTCTTCACCGCGCCGTAGCCTATCACCACAATCTGGTCGAGCTCGTTCTGCAGTCCCTGCATCCTGATGTTGATGTTCTTCAAATTGCCCACGTTCACCGTCTTGGTGTCGTAGCCAATGTAGGACACCGAGATGGCCTTTTCGCCCGAGGGCAGCTGCAGGGTGAATTTCCCGTTTGTGTCGGTCACCGTGCCCGTGCCGCCCTTTTGCCCCTTCACCGTGGCCCCAATGAGCGGTTCGCCGTTCTCGTCGGCCACCGTGCCCGTAACCTTTCTTGCGCCCTGTGCGCCTGCCGTGAGAGCAGCGGCGAGCAGCGTCGCTGTAAGTATAGCTCTTGTCTTCTTCATAAAGCTCTTTCCTTATTCTTCTATGACGTTGAGAAACTGTCCCCACTTCTCGTCAGCCTGATAGGCCGCTCCCGCCCCCTTGGGAACATAAAGGGTAGCGCTGGGCGCATTGTCGAAGTCGCTCGCCATGCGTGGCGGCGTTGTCGCCCTGACGTGCAACTCCAGAAGTTTGCTGCAACTGGCGAAGCACTTTTCGCCTATCTCCTCCATCGTCGAGGGCAGGGTGAGCGTGGTGAGCTTGTTGGCTCTGGCCAGCGCGTAGCGGCCCAAGCGCCTGCACCCCTCGGGCAGGGTGAGCCCCGTGAGCGCTATGCATGAGCAGAAGGCACTGTCGCCGATGGCCTCCACTGGCGGCAGCTGCACCGTCTTGAGCTTGCCGAACTTGGCGCAATAGGCATAGGGCACCTCCTTCATGTTCTTTATGGTGGAGGGGAGGATGAGCTTCGTTATGTTGTTGGAGCGCACGAGCTGATGGTCGCCCCAATGTTCCACGCCCTCACTCACGGTGATGCCCGTGAGCTTGGAGCAGTAGAAGAACGAGTAGTCATCAACGCCCCTCACCCTATACTGCCTGCCCTCGTGGGTGACAGTGGCCGGAACGGTTATCTCGCCGCTATACTTCGTGCTCGACGTGATGTCGTTGTTTATGTAGTTTTGGTTTATGCGGTCCCACGTGAACACCACCTCCTCCGGATTGTCCTCTGAGGGCATGAACACCATGCGCTGTCCGTCCACCGTCTCCTCGAACGCCCCGCGCCGGAAGAGGTCGCCGTCGCCCTCCACCGTGTCGCTGCTGCAAGCCCCAAGGGCAAGGGCAGTGGCGGTGAGCATAGCAATGTGAAATGTCTTCATCTGTCGTATCTCTTAAGTTGCCTTAACATTGCTCACCGAAGTGACTACTTCACCGCTACCTTCTTGCCCCTGTGAATGAAAAGGCCCTTCTGCGGGTTGGCCACCTTTCTTCCCGTAAGGTCATAATAGCTGTTGTCGGTGTTGTTGGCCGCTGTGCTTATCTCTTCTATGCCCGAAGAATTAGCCGTCGGCACAAACCTCACCACATATATCATGGAGTTCACCCCAGGCACTATGAAGAATGAGCCTGGCTCCTCCGACGTATACTTCAGTTCCACCTTCTCCTTGGTGCTCGTCTGCGACGTCACGGTGAACACCTCGCCCAGAGCGTGGTTGAAGAATATGGAGTTATCGACTCCATCCTTTATAGTGTTGGGCTTCATCACCACATAACACGTGCCCGCCACTGCCGCGTTGAACGCCAGGCAACGGTCGCACTCCTTCACCACCTTGCATCCCGCGCTCGTGTCGTGCCGGCCATCGGCCAGGAAACTCGTGTTGCCTTGAGTCCTCACATAGGCTGCGCAACTCCAGCTCTTGCCGTCGGAGAACGTGCCCGAGTTGTTGCCGTTGTACATCTGACAATAACGTCCGCTGTAGTTGCGGATGTACAGTCCGTCCATCTCCCACAAGCTCTCGTCGGCCGTGCCCACAAACTCCTTGTCGCCATTGTCTATTGGAGCATAGTCGTCGAAAGTCCATATCTTCTCTGTTGACACTTGCGTCTCCTCTGTCTCTTCCTGTGCGTGAGCTGCTGTCGATGCGGCGAGTGCCACTAATGCTGCTGCAAAAAATGTTGCTGTCTTCATAATTTCAGGTCTTTTGATGTTGATTATTTGATAATGTATTTCTTTCCGTTGAGTATGTATATTCCCCGTGCGGGTGTGCTGGTCTTGACGCCCGAGAGCGAGTGAAGAGCGTGGGTCTCGTTGCTGTCGGAAGCCACATCCACTATGTTGCTGGTCACTGTCGTTCCCGTTTCAAGCTTCAAGCAGTCCCACATCACCCCGCCGCCGTTGGTCTCATTGTCCATCTGCAGCGTGAGCGTGTTCTCCCCCGCCTTGAACACCGACGCCGGCATTTTTATCATGTGCAGCGAGTGTCGTCCACTGCGCATGGCACTGCGGTATATCGCCCCATCGTTGGAGTCGAGCGTACGGGTGGCTATTGTCCGCCCGTTCACCTTTATCACCACCCTTGCCTCCTTCGACGCTGCCGCCACACTTGCCGTGAAAAAGCACTGCGACACAGGTTTCTCGTCGAGGTTGAAGATGATGTTCCACGCCCCCTTCTTCGTCTGCGCATACCACCAGTCGGTCTTCTCGTTGCTCTCGCCAGGGCGGAAGTCGAGGTTGGCGGGCGGCAGCGTGAAGTTGTCGTATCGCCTCTCACTGTCGCTGAGACAAAAACCGTCGCTCGTGCGGTCGCTCTCGCCTATGCGCCAGAGCAAGGTGGAGTGTCGTGTGGGCGTCCAGCTGATGTCGCCGAGGTTGTTCTCGCCCGTTGCTATGGCAATGTCTTTCCGCTCCAGCGTCTCCGTTATCTCGCCCCTGTTGGCATAGACAAAGAGAGAGTAGTTGCCCGGGCGCACATTGGCAATGGTGAAACTGCCGTCGGCCGAGGTGGTAGTCCAGAAAGAGTAGCCCCTATACTGCATGTAAGGGTCAACGCCCGGCTCCGAGAGCACCACCTCAAGCCCCTCAGCCTCCGAGGCGTCGTAGTTGGTCAGCCGCACTCTGCCGCTCACAGTGGAGCGCTCCGTGGGGTAGTCGTCGGCAGTGAACCACTTGTAGGGCCACGCCATCGCCTCGGCCTCGGCCACAGCCTTTGCGTCGGCAATCATCTCCTCGCGCGAGCCCGAGTTCACATATATGGCCATAGGCCCGAACATCTTCACAAAGCCGCTGTCTATCGTCTGCTTGCCGCACGCGCCGAAGTGGCCGCTGTGGAAGTATTGGCAAACCACGGGTGAGCGAGTGTCCATGTGCACCGTGAGGTCTTGTCGCAGCGGTCCGCCGTTCACATACTCTGCGCTGGGCTGCAAAGCCCATATGCCCGTGGTGTGGGTGGTGTCCATGGCTCCGTGCACAAGGTCGCGGGCGGTGTATTCCGCCCAGTCATACTTCGTATATATGCTCCCGTCGGCCATCTTGAACGTAGCGTCCTGCAGCTTGTCGTCGTCGGTCAGAGCACTCATCTGCGCCACTGTCGGCATGAGGCCCTGACGGTCGTCGCCCACATAGCCGTCGATGAAGTCATTGCCCAGGCGGTAGATCATGCGCGCCTCCTCCAGGCAGTTCTGTCGGTCGGTGCCCTTGATTGTCACATAGGTGTAGAGCTTGCTTTCGCCTTTCTTCAATATGAAGCCCTGCTGCTTCCATATGCGCGCCGTGTCGTTGGTATATACAATCTCGGCATAGTCAGCGTTGGCGGTCTTCAGCTCCACTTTGGTGGGATAGAGTTCCACACCCCTGTCCTCCTGTGCGCTGAAATAGAAAGAGCCGCCCTGCGAGAGCACGTTCCTGCCGTTGTAGGCCATATAATAAACCTTGCCGCTCTTGTCTATCTTCACGTCGAGCACGCCGTTTTGCAGCCTTGCCGCACGGTTGCTATATACGCTCGCCTTGACGGAGGACGCGTTTTGCGCAAATGCTCCTACTATGGTAGCATTTCGGAGAACTGCTCCTACTAAGAGAAGGGCGGTTAAAAATGATTTCTTCATACCTGCTACTCCTCATCGTCGTCCCAAAGCCCCTCGTCTCCCTTGTGCTCTTTTGAGAGCGCACTGGTGGGGTCTATTAGTCCGCTGTCAAACGAGATGCTGTTGGGGTCCATAACGCCCGAATCCGCCATGATGCCGCCAATGGTCTCCATCTCCTCCGTGAGCACCTGAGGCGCCACATATTTTCTCCTTTTCATTTCTTTCTCCTCCTGTTATTGTATTTTATTTGCGTATGATTTTCTTGCCGTTCATTATTACCAAACCCCTGTAATGCTCGCCCACCGGCAGTCCCATCAAGTTGAGCTGCCCGCAGTCACTCCTACTATGGTCGCAGTTCGGAGAACTGCTCCTACTACAGATGGTCTCCACACCCGCCAGCTCTGCGAAATCTAGCCCGAGCCCCTTTGCGCCCGATGTGGCCCCCTGCTTGGCAAAGAGGTCCTGGTCGCCGCGCGTGCGGTAGTAGGCCTTGCCAGCCGGGAGCGTGCCGTCGGCCGTGGGTCCGAACACGAGCGAGCCGCCGCTCAGTGCCAGCAGATACACGTTGTAGTCGGAGCTGGTTGTGGCCAGTGGCGTCTTCTCGTGCAGAGAGTAGGGCGCCACTACGGGGCGCAGGGCATAATTCACGTCTATGAGCGCCTTGGTCCGGTCTTCGTTGAAGAGACTTCCGCAGTCGGTAGGTTCCAGCTCGTATGTGGCGTTGGCCTCGCCTCTAACGATTACCCCCGTACAAGCCGGTATGCTGTCAATCTTGGTGAGCGTGAGCCTCACGTTGTCGCCGCCAGCAGTCTCCTTGCCTGCTATGTAAGCCTCCAAGCCCGAGGGCACTTTCCATGCATGGGTGTCAGAAAAAGTCCTCACCCCCTGTGCCGTCATGGTCAACTGCAGAGGCTCGCAGTTGGCACTGTCGGGAGTGAACTTCACAGCGTAGATGTTGCACGCCCCCGCCGTCGATTTTATGTAGTAGGTACCCCCTTTGCTGTTGGTTGCCGAGGCGGTGAACGCCTCCCCTTTGGTGGCGCTTGTGGCCGTGGCCACTTGCGAAGCGTTGAAGAATATTGCTATTCCCCGTCCTGCGGCAGAGCCTTCAGCCCTAACGTAGAGCGTGCCCGAGACAGCCACGTCGAGTGCTATGGCGTCCTGCTTCGTGTCGGAAGCCTTGGCGTCTATGGCGGGAGCCCCACCGTTGCCCGGTATTTGTATGTAGGTGTTTACATTATATTTGTAGTCACCAAAAGAGAAATCCCTCTTGGAGGAACTGCTGCTAAGGGTCTTCAGAACGGTGGGCTTGTCTGTGCTGTGGCCTGCTATGTAAAGCCCACCATAGTTAAGAGGGATGTTGTATTCGCCCACCGTTTCGTTGTCGGTGGAGAATTGCTCAAAGTTCCAGTACGTCGTTCTGTCTATCGTCTGCGCACTGGCGTTCATCGCCTGCATCATAAAAGCCAGCGATAGGATGGTTGCTGCTGTTCTCATAAGTTTTTATTGTTTGTTAGGTTGATTACGTTCACATGTCAGTTGCATGGTCGCTACAAGCAAGCCTCTGCTTTGTGTCGCAAAATTAGCCCTCATTCCAAGGTAAAAAAGTCCAATATCGTACAGAAACGTACAAAATAATACGGATTTAGGTGGTTTTACGACTTTAAAAACACCTTTAATAAAACTCGAAAAGGAATAATTGAACTATTGATAATTGGTTTTAATTCAAGTTCCGCAAGCTCGGAACTTGGACACATTTTTGGTGGGTTCAATAAATTTCCACCGTAAAGAATGACATTAAACTATGGGTTACAAATGTAAAAATATTTAGCCGTATTTATAAACATGTTTTTCACCCCTTTTAGAAAAGTGCCTCTTTTCTATGAGAAAAGCGCCTCATTTCTATTAGAAAAGCGCCTCATTTCTAC
>CAVHDN010000055.1:0-9511 GCA_963634315.1 Flexilinea sp.
TCATCACCGAGGCCAGTCCCGCTGTCTCCGTGCGCAGCCTACTGCTTCCGAGGCTCACCGAAACATAGCCGTTGGCCATGGCCATCTCCACCTCATCCACAGAGAAGTCTCCCTCTGGGCCTATCAGCACTGTCACATCGTCCTTGGGAGGCAGTGAGCGCAGCTGGCTGAACAGCTCCACTCGCTCAAACTGGTCGTAGCAGTGGGCTATGTACCTGTGCCCCTCGTTGTGCGAAGCTATGAAATCCTTGAACGGCCGTATGGCGTTCAGCTTCGGCAACCATGCCTTATGACTCTGTTTGGCCGCCGCGATGATTATGCGCTCCATGCGGTCTGTCTTTATCGTCTTCCGCTCCGAGAAGCGGCAATCGAGGAAACTCACCTCGTCAAATCCCATCTCCGTGGCCTTTTCCAAGAGCCATTCCATGCGGTCTATCATCTTTGTGGGCGCTATGGCCAGATGCATCCTGCCCTGCCACTGTGGTTCTTGCGGCATGCGCTCCACTATCTTGTAGCGGCAATGGTGAGGCGCAGTGGTCGTCACCTCGGCTCTGTAGTGGCAACCACGTCCGTCCATGAGCACCATCTCGTCGCCGCTTTGCAGTCTCACCACGCGTATGGCGTGAGTGGCTTCCTCTTCGGGAAGTTCATTAGCTGTAGCCGCATCGGGCGCATAGAAGTATCTGGTCTCTTTCATAGGTCTTTCGTGGTATTATCCTTCATGTCATGTCTCTTGCGCAGTTCTTCGTTTATGTAAGAAGCCAGTCGGTAGTTCTCGCTATCCACCGCCCTCTTCAGTTCTTCCTTTAGCTTGTCGGTGTCTAGAGCGTTGAGTGGAATGGCGAGTTTGTCTGTGCCCGGTGCGTAGGGTGCGCTTTGCTTTCTCATCAGTTCGTTGCTAATGTACAAAGGCACAGGATACACCAGTGTGAGCAGTATAGCGTCGCTCAGTCTTATGCGGTATTGCGACAAATCCTCCTTGTCGGTTATCATGGTCATATACTCCCCGTTCACAAGGTCATATATTTCTATTTCGTATCTCTCCATACCTATGCTCGTTGCCAGCATGGTGGTTAGCACCTCGGGCAGAAGTCGCCCGCGTGTCTTGAAGTCCAAGCTGTTGCGCATGCCTATCTGCTGTTTCATCTGACTGTCGCAGACAATGCAGAGCACACGCTTCTCGTCGGTGTCGGTGAGCGTTATAGCCCCCATGCCGTCGCCGCCCACAATCTCGGCAATGCCTTTGAACAATAGTCTTGTCCTGTCCTTTATCATAGTGCGGTCATTTTATTCTTTTCCCATTGTGGTAAGCCTCCAGTGCTGTGCCGTTGGCGTTGGGCTTTAGCATTATTGTGCCGCCAAGCCATTCCGTGGCCGCGCGCTCCTCGGTGAGAGGCTCTGCCGCGACGGCCAGTCCGTCGTTTATCTCCACCACACCCGGCTCAAAAGTAGTGCTGCCCATATCCACCGTGTTTGCAGCCACGCGTCTTGTCCTTGTCATACGGTCTAAGGCTTTACTGTTTCCCGCTTCAGCTTCAGCGGTTTTGGCGTTATCGGCTTGAGCGTGTCTGTTCTGCCCATAGCCTTGTCTTTGTTGGCCAGCGTGTCGTTGGTTGGTGACGTGGCCTCTGCCGTCGCAGGCACATCATCCTTTTTGCGGTGGAAGCGTATCAGTTGTATGTCGTCGATAAACAGTATTTTCCTTGTGAAGGAGTCGTCGCTACCTTGTCCGAGGTAGAAGAAACCGTCTATCGACTTGATGTCAGCCTCGTCGTTGGCAGGTATCTGCAGACGTGACAGTCCCGAAGAGTTCACATTGGCGTAGAATACGGCCGTGCTGTCGCCAGTGTAGCTCACCTTTGCATATATAATGCCGTCCTTGGTGCCACTCTGGTACATGAAGTTGGCCATGATGTTAAGCACAAACGAGTCGCCGCGCTTGAATGTCGTGTCGGCTTTCAGACTGAAGTCCAAACGGTTGTAGGGTGGGGCGGGCATGAGCATTGCACACGTGCTCTCGTTCCATATGTTGGCTGTGTCGCCTTGTGAGGTGAGGTCGGCATATTGGCCCATCTCGCCCACCGACGCACCGAGCTTCGTGGCCTCGCTCTTCATGCGGTTTGCCACCGTCTCATATATCTTGGCCAGTCGTTCGGCGTGAGTGTAGTAGTAAACGAGCGAAGAGTCGAATTCCGCTTCGCTCACGTCGTGCTTCTTCAGTACGGCTAGATAGTAAATCCGATGGTTGTAGTCGGGGTCGTCGCTTTGCTCGGCCAACGAGTTGCACATGTAGTAGTCATACAAGATGTCGGCCAAGTCGTCGGGCTGTATGAATGACGATGGCACTTGTGGCTTGCAGCTCGCCAGCATAATGGCGGCAAGGCAAGCCAAGGCAGATGTGAGACGGAGGCTAATCCTGTCTTTCCGTGGTCGTTTGGTCATTTTCCTCTTCCCCTTTTGTGCTTATGTGCGACATGATGGAGTTGAGTTCCCTGCGGTAGAACAGCAGCAGGATAACCACACCTACACTGATGGACGCATCTGCAAAGTTGAATATGGGACTGAAAAACACAAAATCCTCTCCGCCCCAGAACGGCATCCACGACGGCCATGTGGTGACAATGAGTGGGAAGTAGAGCATATCCACCACCTTGCCCATGAGGAATGGGGCATAGCCAGTGCCGAAGGGTACGAAGTAGGAAGTATAGAATTCGGAGGAGGCGTTGAACATCAAGCCGTAGAACATGCTGTCGAGTATGTTTCCCGCGGCTCCGGCGGCCACCATTGCCAAGCAAACCACATAGCCACGGCGTATGTCAGTGCGCTTCGACACCTTATATATATAGTAGCCTATAACCGATACGGCCACTATGCGAAACACCGAGAGCACCAGTTTGCTGCCCAACTCCATGCCATAGGCCATGCCATTGTTCTCGATGAAGCGTATTTTGAACCACGACGTTACGTCTATGCTCTCGTAGAGCGTCATATTGGTCTTCACCCAAACCTTCATGGCCTGGTCTATCAAAAGAATGGCTATAACAATCAGTATAGCCATTCTTCCCTTTGTCAGCACTCTTCCCTGCTGTTTCATTTCTTTCTGTTCTGCTTTGACTCCACGCTAAGTGTCGCGTGGGGCACAGCGCGCAACCGCTCTTTGGGTATGAGTTTGCCGGTCATGCGGTCTATGCCGTAGGTCTTGTTTTCTATTCTCACCAGTGCGGCCTCAAGTCCGTTGATGAATTTGCGTTGTCTCGCCGCCATCTGTATCAACTCCTCCTTGGTCTGGGTGGCACTGCCTTCCTCCAAGATTTTGTAGGTGGGCGACGTGTCGTCCACATCGTTACCATCTTGGTTCATGAGCACCCTCATCATTTGGTCGTAGTCGCGCTTGGCGAGAGCCAGTTTCTCATTGATGATGACTTTGAACTCCTCGAGCTCATCGTCATTATACCGTGTCTTTTCTGTAGTCATAAGATTGTTTTATTAGGGTTGTTATGTCATTGCTAAGTGGGGTGGTGGAGCCTATACTTTCTCCACCTTTATCCTTGCCTTAATGTCGTCGAGCTCGGTTTCCTGTCCGTCGTTGTCGGCCATGGTTATCTCGTTGGCCAGCACTTGAGTCTTGATGTATGGCGCATATCCGTCTATCGCGGCCTTCACACGCTCATTGTCCGACACCGTCACCTTTATGCGGTCGGTTATCTCGAGACCGTTCTCCTTGCGCATGTTCTGTATGCGGTTTATGAGTTCGCGCGCCATGCCCTCGTTGCGCAGCTCGTCGGTAAGCTCCACCTCGAGCGCAACGGTCAGGTTGCCCTCGTTGCTCACCAGCCAGCCGGGCATGTCCTCGCTTATTATCTCCACGTCGGCCACTTCCACCACAGCTTCCTGTCCTTCCACAGTCAGCGTTATCGAGCCTTCGCTCTCCAGTCGGGCTATATCCTCCTGAGTGAGGTTGCCCATGGCGGCGGCAATGCCCTTCATCAGCTTGCCGAACTTCTTGCCCATGGTGCGGAAGTTGCACTTCACCTTCTTCACGAGCACGTCGGAACCCTCCACAAACTTCAGTTCCTTCACGTTCACCTCGTTCTTTATCAAGTCCTTCACGGCCTCTATGTGTGCCTTTTGCTCCTCGCTTGTGGCAGGTATCATCACTGCCTGCAGCGGTTGGCGCACCTTTATGTTCACCTTGCGGCGCAAGGCGAGCACCATCGACGTTATCTTTTGGGCCATGCCCATGCGTGCCTCAAGGTCTTTGTCTATGAGACTCGTGTCGGCCTCGGGGAACTTGGCCAGATGAACCGAGCACACCGTGTCGCGTCCTGTGGCGTTGGTGAGGTCGAGATAGAGTCTGTCGGCATAGAACGGGGCAAACGGCGCGAGCAGCTTGGCCACTGTCTCCAGACAGGTATATAGTGTTTGGTAGGCCGAGAGTTTGTCTTTGCTCATCTCCTTGCCCCAGAAGCGTTTGCGGTTGAGACGCACATACCAGTTACTCAGGTCATCGTTTACAAACGACTCTATGAGGCGGCCGGCGCGTGTCGGGTCGTAGCTCTGCAGTTCGTGGTCAACTCCCTTTATGAGCGAGTGCAGCACCGACAGTATCCAGCGGTCTATCTCCGGACGATCCTCCATGGACACGTCGGGCTCGGCATAGCAGAAGCCATCCACATTGGCGTAGAGACTGAAGAAAGAGTAGGTGTTGTAGAGAGTGCCGAAGAATTTGCGGCGCACCTCATCCACTCCCGTCTCATCGAACTTCAGGTTGTCCCACGGCTCCGAGTTGGTCATCATGTAGAACCTCACCGCGTCGGCTCCGTATTTGCCTATCATCTCAAACGGGTCTGTCACGTTGCCCACGTGTTTCGACATCTTGTTGCCTTTTGCATCGAGCACCAAGCCCGATGAGATGACGTTCTTGAAGGCCACGCTGTCGAACACCATTGTGGCTATGGCGTGGAGGGTGAAGAACCAACCCCGTGTCTGGTCAACGCCCTCGTTGATGAAGTCGGCAGGGAAAGCCAACTTCTTGTCTATGGCGTCGCGGTTCTCAAATGGGTAGTGCACCTGTGCGTAGGGCATGGAGCCGGAGTCGAACCACACGTCTATCAGGTCTGACTCGCGCTTCATGGGTTTGCCCGTGGGGCTCACCAGCACAATGTCGTCCATATAAGGACGGTGAAGGTCTATACGGTCGTAGTTTTCCTGCGAGTAGTCACCAGGCGTGAAGCCCTTGTCCTTTAGAGGATTCGACTTCATAATGCCTACTGCCACACTTTTTTCCAGTTCGTCGTATAGCTCTTGCAGAGAACCGATGCACAGCTCCTCTCCGTCTTCGTCGCGCCATATGGGCAGTGGTGTGCCCCAGAAGCGAGAGCGCGAGAGGTTCCAGTCGTTAAGGTTCTCAAGCCAGTTGCCGAAGCGTCCCGTACCTGTCGATTCCGGTTGCCAGTTGATGGTCTTGTTGAGTTCCACCATGCGGTCTTTCTTGGCCGTGGAGCGTATGAACCAACTGTCCAGCGGGTAGTAGAGCACCGGTTTGTCGGTGCGCCAGCAGTGCGGGTAGTTGTGCACGTGCTTCTCTATCTTGAACACCGTGCCCTCCTGCTTCATCTCCATGCAGAGCACTATGTTCAAGTCTTCGGCCTTGGAGGCCGCTTTCTCGTCATATTTGCCGTCCTTGTTGAACTCAGGGCTGTAGGCGTTTTTCACGTAGTCGCCGGCGTGGTGGCTGTAAGCCTCCACATCCACACACGCAGTCACGAAGTTCTTGTCGAGCTCCTCCACGTGGTAGTATTTGCCCTCAAGGTCAACCATCGGACGAGTCTCGCCCTTCTTGTTTATGAGGAATAGCGAGGGAATGTTGGCATCCTTCGCCACCTTGGCGTCGTCGGCTCCGAATGTCGGAGCTATGTGTACAATGCCAGTGCCGT
Organism: Flexilinea sp.; assembly: GCA_963634315.1. Lineage (GTDB taxonomy): Bacteria > Bacteroidota > Bacteroidia > Bacteroidales > Bacteroidaceae > Prevotella. The sequence goes on from CAVHDN010000055.1 coordinate 5,937, forward strand.
CGTCGGTGGTCACATAGTCGCCGAGTATCACGCGGAAGGCCATGTCCTCCATCTCCACGAAGCGGTCTTTGCCGTTCTCCCCGTCAAACACCTTGTCGGCGTGTTTTGCGGCATAGTCCTTTACAAACGCAGGGGAGTTTCTGTCGAGCTTGGCCGTAGGCTTCACCCAAGGCATGAGCTGCTTGTAGTGCAGACCCTCCAGTTGGCGGCCTGTGTATTCGCCCACTATGCGATAGGGCACCACCTTGTCGCCGTGCTTGTAGCTGTCCATGGGCAGGTCCTTGCCCTCGGGCTTCAGGTAGGCGCCCACCAGTTCCTTGGCTATGATGATGGTCACGGGAGCGTCGTTGTAGGCGTTGTAGGTCTCAACGGCCACATAGGTGAACGACGGACCTACACACAGTGCGGTGTTCGAAGCCAGAGTCCACGGCGTGGTGGTCCATGCCAGGAAGTAAGGCTTGCCCCACTTGGTCCACTCCTCTTTGGGGTCGCGCACCTCAAAGAGTGCGGTGCAGGTGGTGTCTTTCACATCGCGGTAGCATCCCGGCTGGTTCAGCTCGTGCGAGCTCAAGCCAGTGCCGGCCGCCGGACTGTATGGCTGTATGGTGTAGCCCTTGTAGAGCAGGTCTTTCTCGTAGAGCTGCTTGAGCAACCACCACAGCGTCTCAATGTATTTGTTGTCGTAGGTGATGTAGGGATGGTCAAGGTCAACGAAATAGCCCATGTCCTCGGTAAGCTTGCGCCACTCGGCGGTGAACTTCATCACGTTCTCGCGGCACTTCTTGTTGTAGTCTTCCACGGAGATGTACTTCTCCGAAGCCTTGTTGTCTATGTCGGCCTTGGTTATGCCAAGCTCCTTCTCCACACCAAGCTCAACGGGCAGACCGTGGGTGTCCCATCCGGCCTTGCGGTGCACTTGGAAACCCTTCATGGTCTTGTAGCGGTTGAACGTGTCTTTTATGGAGCGTGCCAGCACGTGGTGTATGCCGGGGTGGCCATTGGCCGAGGGCGGTCCTTCGAAGAACACGAATTGGGGGCATCCCTCGCGCTCATCCACTGATTTGTGAAACACGTCCTGCTTGTTCCACATGTCTAATATGTCGCTGTTGACTCGTGTTAAGTCCAGACCGCTGTGCTCGGCGAATTTCTTGGCCATGTCGTTATGTCTCTTTTTGTTAAGAACTTATTACCTTATTTTATATGGAGCACAAAGGTAGTGCTTTTTTCCAACACGGCAAAACTATTATGTTTTTTTAGTTGCCGCCCACAGAGGGCCAATGCGGCGCCCTTTTTAGCTAAAGAGCATCTTTACGTTTCCTAAAGATATGCTTTAGGTGTCGTAAAGATGCTCTTTAGGGCTCGTGGATATGCCTCACAGCAAATCCTCTCCTCCCTGTTCTCTAATCCGTCAACTAATTCCCCACGTATTGCATGATGAACGCTTCGGCCACAGGCATAAAGCGGTCGTGACCGCGGGAGTTGAGGTGGGCTGTGTCCTTGCCGTCGCTCCTTTGGAAGAACTTGCGTCGGAAGGCAAGGCTTGCTGCGTGTATGCCACTGCGGCGCGCACTGTCAAACACAGGTATGCCGTAGCTGCCGCACACCTCAAGCATGGCGTCAACCACCTTTTCGCGACTGCTGCCCTTGAAGTCCTCGCAGCACCAAGGGGTGAAGAAGAATATCCGCGCCTCTGGCCACTTGTCTATCATGCCCCGACAAAGCTCGCCCAAGCGTTCCTTGAACGTCTCCACACCAATGCTGTCTATGCGTGCCGCGTCGTTGTGGCCACCTATCACCACAATGTAGTCGAGCGAGTCGCTCATCTGGCTGTAGCGGTGATACACGCCCGTGCCCCACTGCTTGAGGTCGAGCGTGAGGCAGTTGCCGTTGCGTCCGTAGTTGATGTACTTCATGCTGTGTTTTTGTGCCAACTTGTAGTGCCATGTGTTCTCCATCGGCTCTTTGTGGTTGCGCACGTAGCTGTCGCCTATCACTCCCATCGTCTTGCCCTTCATCGGGTCAGCGTCTTGTGCGGCCATGGGCAAGGCCGTGACGGCCAGTGCAATGGCCAGTATGCTTCTTTTGATATTCATTTGGCTGTATATATAATATAATGTGTCATTGTGTGTATAAAACAATTGCGGACAGGAGCCGTGGGTCATTGCCTTGCTTCCTGTCCGCGATTCTATTGGCGTGAGACTTATTTCATGCGGTAAATCTGTGTACCCGCCATTAGGAATGCGCCCAGTCCGTAGTCGTCGAAGTCTGGCTCACGGTCGTAGGTCACGGGCTGCGCCTCCTTTGGTTCCTTGCCCGAACCTTGCACATAACCGAGGAAACCGTCCTTGTGCAGACAGTCGTTCACCATGGCGTTCCATGCCTTGTATATCACGGGTTTAAACTCCTTGGCGTCTATCAGTCCGTGGTTCACGGCGTAGGCCATGCCGTAGGTGAACATGGCCGTGCCCGTAAGCTCCTTGCCGCCGTAGTTGTTGGGGTCGTGCAGACTTACGTTCCACAGACCGTCCTCACGCTGCACCTTCTTCAGAGCCTTGCACATGGTCACGAGCATGTCGGCATATTCCTGACGGTGGTCGGCATCGTTAGGCAACAGTTCCAGCACTCGGCACATGGCCATCACTATCCATCCGTTGCCGCGCGCCCAGTAGCAGTCTTCGCCGTTAGGCTCTTTGTATGGAGGGTCGAAGTCTGCATCGCGCCACCACAGTCCGTCTTTCGGGTTGAACAGTCCGTTGTCGCCGTGCTTCAGCTTGGTGTAGGTGTACATCTCGTGCGCCCGTTCGTAGTAGGCCTTGTTGCCCGTGAGGTTGCCCATCTGTATGAATATGGGCATGGCCATGTGCACGGCGTCTATCCAGCTCCAGTCGTCAATCTTGCTTGAAGCCATCATCGTGTCAATGGCACTGCGTATGGCCTTGATATAGCGGTCGGGGTGCGAGGGGTTGTTCTGGTAGAGGAATATGTAGGTCTGCCCTGCGCACAGGTTGTCGGCGTTGCGTGGCAGCACACCGTTCTTGGTGCCGCGCAGTTGCCAGTTGTGCTTCTCGCCCCAGTCCACCATGTAGTCTATGTAGCGCTTCTGCGGGTCTATCTTCCACAGCTCGGTCAGTCCCACGTAGTAACAGCCGCGTGTCCATAGGTTCGACTCGTAGCTCTTGTTGCGTGAGGGGTAGGCTATCGACTGGCCGGGGTCGGTCCATTTGTTCAAGTAGTGGTTGTTGGCCAGCGTCATGGCGCTCAGCACATCTTGTTTCTTGGGCTTTGCCGTGCTCGTCTTTGCTGTGGCTGTGGCGGCGACAAACAGGGAGGCGCACATCAGCGGTGCGATGATTTTCTTTAGTCTCATAGTTGTTTCGCAGTTGTCAGTTGTTATTGGGTGAATTATATTCAGTGCAAATTTAATGCATTTGACTCATATCATAGGGCGTGCGCCGCCTTTTTTTGCTTCTTTAACGGCTCACCTGCAAAGTTCCGTGGGGAAGTTACCCAAAGATTGTGTATAGTCTGAACATGAAGAATGGCAAGTCAGACACACCTCTCAGTTGAGCCCGGAA
>CAVHDN010000056.1:0-9510 GCA_963634315.1 Flexilinea sp.
GAGCGATATGGCGGTGGTGGATATGGTGAAAAATATTGGGGTATAAGCGTAAGCCGTAGCAAGGAAATCGCCTCAAGATTTAGTAGCCATGAAGGTGTGCACATCTATCCTATTATATTGGCAAAGAATGCCAAGGTAATAGAAATGCCTGATGCTACGGATTCTGCCGACTTGGAAGACCACATTACCGAATTGTGGGAACAGGGTGTAGACGCTGTATGGATTGGTGACAAGAACAAAGGCGAACAGGAGCTTTGCGTGCTTAACCCACAAGCTATAGTCAACATTGATTCATCAGATTATTACAGGTATTTCAAACTTGGAAGCGAAGAGAACCCGCTGCACATTATTGATAAGGCGGGGATTGAAAAATTGTACGATGATGCAGTACGTTTCCAAGAGCAGAAGGAAAATGCTCCCCATAAACCGACGAAACCTTCAAGATTCGTAGGAGATAATTTCGATGAATTGAAGGATGAAGCCGAGTACCAAAGAGAGTTGGAAGAATACAATGAACGACTAAGTGAATTTGAATCTTCACAGGAATATAAAGATTGGGAAAAAGCCAAGAGTGAGGCTTACCGCAATATCCGTTTCTTCCGCACTGCGAGCGGCGAGGCATACGGCTTCACTGTAGGCGGGAAGATTTACTATGACCCGAGGATTGCGACGAGCGAGACCCTGGTACACGAGTATGCACACCTTTGGGCTACGGCACTGAAAGCGGGCAACCCGAAGGAGTGGAAGAACGTCGTGGAACTGATGAAGGGTACGTCTGTGTGGAACGAGGTGAAGAAGCTGTACCCGGAGCTGAAGACTGATGACGAGCTTGCCGAAGAGGTGCTTTCGCACTATTCGGGCAGGAGGGGTGCGGAGCGTCTGCGCGAGGAGGCGAGGAAGATAGCCGAGGGCGAAGGCAGTGTGTTTGAGAAGGCCGAGGCTATTAGTGCTTTGGAACGTGTGAAGCGTGCCTTGCAGAAGTTCTGGAAGGGTGTGTGCGACTTCCTGCATATCCACTACACGAGTGCCGAGGAAGTGGCTGACAGGGTGATGAAGGACTTGCTGGACGGTGTGGACCCTCGGAAGTTTGGGAAGACAGACGGAAAGGTGCGCATGCAGTTTGTTGGCGCGAAGGGAGCGGAGAACGCAGACCATGCCGAAGAGGTGACGACGCGTCTTGACAACCTTGCAGTGGCAAGGGAGATGGAAGAGGCGAAGAAGGATGCCAAGGCTATCAAGATGGCTACTGGCTGGGAGCGCGGTGCTGACGGCAAGTGGCGGTATGAGATACCGGACGGAAAAATTGTTGAGAATCCGAATGTTGAAAGTCATGTAGAAGACGAATCAGGTGAAATGTGGTACACTACGACTTTGGGTGACATTTACGATGCCCCGGAAGTCTATCGTGCTTATCCGCAGTTGAAGACAGTGCAAGTAGTTATTCAACAATTACCTATTGGCACAATAGGAGGGTATGGCAACGGAATGCTTTCTTTGAATAGTCATTTCTATATACAGGAAGAGTTGAGAGAATACGAACAGCGTGAACTAGCCAAAATAGAATCTTCCCCAGAGTTTAAGGCTTTTTCCGAGAAAATGGAAGAAGCAAGAGAAAAGCATAATGTGGAAGAGTTGCGTTCTATTATAAATGACTTCGAGAACACGGATTTAGGTAAAAGGCGCAGGCAACTGCTGAACGCTCCCAAAGGAGCTGTAGAAAGGTTTGGCGATGAGGCAAGTAGCGTTGTTGCCCATGAGATACAACACGCTATTCAAGAGATTGAAGGCTTTGCGAATGGTGGCAATACGAAGCTGCCTGCTCTTAAAGAGACTCCCGAATACAAAGCATGGGAGGAACAGGTCGCACGGCTTCGCGAAGAGTCTTCTGAGGAGAAGGAACTGAACGAGACCATTGCTGAATACTCAAAGGAATACAACGAACTCTTTGACCGCATTGAAGCGTTTGAGAACAGTACTGCCGCAACGGGAGAAGAATCCGCTGACTTGTTGAACAGACAGAAGGAGGTTCTGAACGAACTCGAGGGCGAAATCAATGAACTTGTAGACAAACTCGAAGAGGTCGGTCATAAGCGAGGCGAGAAGGTGCAGGTTGCTCTTGACAGCGTAGAAGGTGTACTGTGGAATCTCTACAACTGTCTTGCCGGCGAGGTGGAATCTCGCAACGTACAGAAACGCATGGGCATGACCCCCGAGGAGCGCAGGGCGAGCCTTGCATCGGAGACTGAGGACGTGTCAAGAGAAGACCAGATATTCCTGTATGGCGAAGGTGGGGAGAGCCGGAGCGAGGAACACTACAGCATGGGCGATGCGCCCGAGACATTTGAGGCACGTCAGAAACAGGCTGTCGCCAACAGAGGCACGGTCATGCCAGGCCTTAACGATGCAGAGGTGCAGGTGGTGAAGGACATCCCGAGACATCCATATACGGGGAATATTGCCGAAGCCACAGAACAGGCGATAGATGCAGCCAAGAAGAAATATGTTCCTAATGGAGTTCCGGAGGTTTTACACTATGACAATCACGGTGAGAAGTTCGCATACATCATTTCCGGCAACGCCATAGAAACGCTGTTAAGCCCTAAGCATCAAGGAACGAGCGTGAACAAGGGCGTTCATCTTGCTTTGGTAGAGCACCTTGACCGTGTTATAGCTAACAGTATAGAGGTAGAAGAGCATCCTGACCGTTTGAAAACAAGTGATGTGCGTGACAATGAGAACATAAATCCCGACGCTTTGATGCACCGTTTCTATGGTGTGGCAAGGATTGACGGTACGGATTATCGTGTCATGACGCTTATGAAAGAGGAAAACCGCACCGACCGAGGAAATGGTGTACATTCGTACGAGGTACAAAAAATAGAAGTGCTCGACGAAGAAACGCCGAACACTTCTAATGGTGTGGGTACGCTTAATAGCGAGCTTGAAGGGTATCCGCTTGCAAAGGTACTAAAAGGTGTCGGGAAAACAATGGAAAAGGACAAGAATCTTCTCGCTGAAAGCAAAAAAGTCGACGAAGGACTTTCTACATCCCGAGACCAGACCAACGAAACTGCCATGGTGGAGAGGGTGAACGAGCTGTCGGAACGCCTCAATACCCCTGTGCGTGTTGTGCGTACCGGGGACGAGGTGGCGCAGTTGCCGACGGTGCGTCAGCGTAAGATGAAGGGCAGCTTCAATCCGAAGACGGGTGAGGTGACTATCGTGGTGCCTAACAATGCGAACGTGGCGGACATCGAGAACACGTTTGTGCATGAGGTGGTGGGCCACGACGGACTGCGTGTGCTGTTCCCCGAGGAAGGGACGTTCAACAATGCCATGGACGAGCTGTACCGCGTGTCTGCAGACGGCATCAAGGAGACCATCGACCAGAACGCCAAGAAGATGTATGATGCCGAGGTGAACAGACTGCGCGAGAAGAAGCGCAAGGAGCATGAGGCGAAGGGTGAAGACCCAAGTGCATCATACTATGCAGACATGGCAGAGGCGCATGTGGAGGCAAGCAAGAAGAAGGACAAGTTCAGACGCGATGCCACCGAGGAATACGGTGCCGACCTTGCCGGGCGCATCGGCGAGGAAGGCTTCGAGCGTATGAGCGCCGAGGAGCAGACGTTCTGGGGCAAGGTGAAGGCCATCCTGCAGAAGGCCCTGCAGAAGTTGCTCGAGGGCTTGAAGATTTCCGGTCATGTAAAGTTTGGCGACAAGGAGTGGGCGTTCGTCTTGCATGAGGCGTACAAGCGCAAGAAGAACGGCGGACGGCCGAGCATCTTCGACGTGGCCGACACTGTGGCGATGCGCCATAAGACGGGATTTGGCGAAGAGAAATTAGACGAAGGGCATAAAAAAAGTGCCCAACCCAATGAGGCAGCACTTAAGCACTTAGAGCCTATTGATGTTGGACACGATGCAAAGGTAATGCAAAAGCGCGAGAATGCAAAGAAAATGCTTGCAGAAGTTGCGGAAGCGTACAAAAATACGACAGAGACAAAGGGTTTCTTGTCTGATTTGTGTAATGCACTTCGTCTGACGCGAGGACTTACAGGTAGCGGGTACGGCTCTTTCGCGACGCCCGACGGAAAGGTATTTACGATAAGAGTGAGCAATCATAACGTCAACACGTCGCGTATTGGAGACGAACCTATGGAGAGTATTGTCATCAAGACGAAACGTAAGCCCAGTAGGTTTAAGCCGCAAGCGGGGAAGACGGCAAATGAATATGTATATTTCAAGGAAGACATACGTAACGCACCTGCAGGCACATTGAGTAAAATCGCAGAGAGTATTTCCGAACTTCTCGATACGGGAGAATATCAAGACAAGACTGGTCTTGCCAAACATAACCCAAGCCCGGAGGTTGCCTCAGACAATGACGTGATGTTCCGTGACGGCGACGACAGGGAGTATGAGAAGGCTATGGCTCGGGATACCTACGAGCGTCGTGTTGCCCGTGGCATGTACCAGACGCAGGAGGCTTTGCAGGATTCGATGCTTGGACTGAAGGAGGCTATGGAGGCTGTGATGAAAGCCGAGGGTAAGAAAATGCACATTGAGGAGATTGCAGACAACGAGAATCCGTATACCGGAGAGAATGCTTTGTCGAGTAAAAACCAAGCGGATGCGGCAGAGTTCGCAAGGATTGCTTTCAAGCCGCTGCTACAGGAGGTGTCGAAGCTGGCGAAGACCGCAGATGAGCGTGCTGCGCTTACCGACTACATGATGGCGAAGCACGGCCTGGAGCGTAACGATGTCATGGCACGGCGTGATGCATCGAAGAAGGCCAACGCCCTGTTTGGTGCCGACATCCGCAAGGCAGAGTATGCCGTGAACAAAGACCCTCTTGACCAAGATGCTGCAGACGCACTTGACGACCTACGCCAGCGCAGGGACGACAAGGAGGATGAGCTGTATCTCAGCAACCGCGGACGCGACTACGCAGGTTTGACTGCGCTGACCGAGACCGACAATGTGGTGGACGCAGAGGCAGAGGCACAGAAGATGGTGGCTTCCTACGAGGCTGCGCATGACACCACGGAGCTGTGGGCGAAGACGACGGCCGTCACTGATGCTACCCTTACGAAGTCGTATGCAAGCGGCATGATAGACAGAGACACCTACAACGACATCAAGGGCATGTACCAGAACTACATACCGTTGAGAGGCTTTGACGAGAAGACCAGTGACGAGGTGTATGCTTACCTGAACGACCGCAAGAGCGCCTTCAGTGCGCCTATAAAGACCGCCAAGGGGCGTAAGAGCAAGGCCGATGATCCGTTTGCAAACATGGAGGCACAGGCCGATAGCGCCATCATGCAGGGTAACAGGAACGTGCTTGTGAAGCAGCGGTTCCTGAACTTTGCACTGGCACACCCGAGTGACCTTGTGAGCGTGAGCGACCTGTGGTTGCGCTACGATGATGTGGCCGACGAGTGGAAGCCGTTGCATACCGGTGATATTGCTGGCACGGAGAAGCTCGAGGCAGGCGACAGTCCGGCAGAGGTGGAGCGTAAGATGCGTGACTTTGAAGCCGCCGTGGAGCAGTTGTCGAAGAGCGACCCCAAGCACTTCGTGAAGCAGAAGGAGCGTCCCGACATCCCCTACAGAGTGATAGACACCAGCAAGGAGCGTGAGCACCAGGTGATAGTGAAGCGCAACGGCAAGGACTATGTGCTGACCATCAACGGCAACCCGAGAGCAGCGCAGGCGCTGAACGGACAGACCAACCCGGACAATAATACTAAAGGTCTCGCAGGCTGGTTCGAACGCGGTGGAGAATGGGCCAACCGTCAGTTGAGTGCGCTCTACACCACCCGTAATCCCGACTTCATCGTAAGTAACTTCATAAGAGACGCATTGTATGCCAACACCATGACATGGATAAAGGAAAGCCCCGGCTATGCCTGGCGCTACAACCGTAACTTTGCGAAGGTGAACCCGGCGAAGATGAAGATATTGTTTGCACGTCTGCGCAATGGAGAGCTCGACATGAACGACGAGACCGACAAGCTGTTCTATCAGTTCATGATGAACGGCGGTGAGACGGGCTACACCAATCTGCGTGACATCGATAAGCGCAAGAACGACATCAAGCGCGAGCTGAAGAAGAACAACGGCCAGTTACCAGTGGGCAAGGCGTGGGACTTGTTGGGCGAACGCTTCGACGAGTACAACAGAGCCGTGGAGAACTGTGCAAGGTTCGCTGCCTTCATCACCTCCCGTCAGATGGGCCGTTCTGTAGGCCGTGCCATCTGGGATGCGAAGGAGATAAGCGTGAACTTCAACAAGAAGGGCAGCGGTTCTAAGTTCATCGACGCACAAGGTCAGACGAAAGGTGGAAAATGGGCTGCACGCTTGTCGGGTGCAGGCAGAGCCGGATATGTGTTCTGGAGCGCTGCAGTGCAGGGAACCTGGAACTTCGGCAAAGCTGTATCGCGTAACCCGAAGAAGGCGCTGACTGGTGTAGCGGCGATACTCCTGCTTGGCGCAATCAATGCAGCCCTCAACAGTGACGATGACGACGACACGAAGAACAGCTACTTCAATCTGCCAGAGTATGTAAGAAGAAGTAACATCGTGTTCCGCATGCCAGGTATGGATGAGTCGTGGATAAGCATTCCTCTGCCAGTTGAATACAGGAGCATCTACGGTATGGGAGAGCTGATGGCAAGCGCATTGAGTGGCAAGGAGCACATGACCGGCGGAGAGCTGGCAAGTGCAATGGCCGGGCAGGTGAGTCAGATGTTGCCGATAGACATGTTGGAAGGCGGTGGCGGTTGGATGCCATTTGTTCCGAGTGCCGCGAAGCCGGTGGCCGAAATCATCGCCAACAGGTCATGGACGGGCATGCCTATCTATAAGAAGAATGACTGGAACAAGGACGACCCCGAATGGACCAAGGCCTTCAAGAACGCCAACGGACAGTTGGTCGGTGCAAGCAAGTGGCTGAACGAAGTGACCGGCGGCGACCGGTACACGACAGGAATGATAGACATCAATCCGTCGATGGTGGAGTATCTGCTTACCGGTTATTTCGGAGGTGTGGCGAACACTGTGAACAGAATGGTGAAGATGGGCGAGACCATGATAGGCGAGCGCGAGTATGACCCGAAGAGCTTCCTCATCCTGAACCGACTGGTGAAGAACGGTGATGAGCGCACCGAGTCACGCGCATTGAACAACGAGTACTACAGGCTGAGAGACGAGCATGACAAAATCAGCAAGCGGCTGCGTCGCTATGAGGCCGACACCGACGACGGTGTGTTCGACTATGCGGCGAAGATTTCGGAGCTGAACAACAGCCCTGAGTACAAGCGCATGGAGATATTCGAGGAGTATGGTCCCGACATCGACGCCATCAAGAAGGAGCTGGATGATGTCACCCTGAGTGATGCCGAGCGTAAGGAGCTGGAGCAGGAACGTACAGAACTGATGCGCGAGTTGATAGATGCAGTGAACGAAAGTCGCAAGGAACAATAGTTAAACGGAAGGTGGCGGTGTGAAGTATTATCTTCGCACCGTCCCTACAATAAAAGGAGAATATGGCAACAAAGAAACTACATAAGGCAAGCCGTGTGATGCCGCAGGAAGGCCTGGACAGCGTGAAGCACGCCCGCAAGTCGCTGGGCGAGAGCCGTGCCTTTGAAGTGTTGTGGCAAGCTCAGCAGTACTGGCTCGCCATGGAGACGTTCCGCAGAGACCGCGAGCGCAACAAGAACTACACCTACGGCAGGCAGTGGGAAGACTACGTTTGCGTTGACGGCAAGACGATGAAGGAAGAAGACCTAATCAGGAAGCAGGGCAACGTGCCGTTGAAGAACAACCTCATCAGACGTATGGTACAGGCCGTGCTGGGCGTGTACCGCAGTCAGGCGAAGGAGCCGACCTGCACGGCACGTGACCGTGACGAACAGCGCTATGGCGAGACCATGAGCACCGTTCTGCAATGCAACATGCAACTCAACCGCATGACGGAGATAAATGCCCGGTGCATGGAAGAGTTTTTGATTTCCGGCTTCGTGGTGCAGAGAAAGTGGTTTGGCTGGCGAGAGAACAAGCTCGACTGTTGGACGGACTATGTGCAGCCGAACAATTTCTTCATCGACAACAACATGCGCGACTTCCGTGGCTGGGACTGTTCGTGCGTGGGCGAGATACACGACATTTCGTTTGAGGACTTGTGCAGCAGGTTTGCGAAGGGCAAGGCTGACTACGACAAGCTGGCCGAGATATACAAGTACGCCCAGGACAGAACCTATCTGCGTGCCGCTTACAACGACTTCGGTTATCCGTTGCAGGACACCTACGACTTCCTCGTACCCTATGATGCCACCCGTTGCAGGGTGATAGAGGTATGGCGCAAGGAGAGCAAGCCCCGCATCCGTTGCCATGACGTGAACAACGGTGACGTGTTCAAGGTAGATATAGAGGACTTCCAGGAGCTTGTCGTTGACGAGAACAACAAGCGCAAGGCCCAGGCCGCAGAGGTAGGCATGGATGCGGCGGACGTGCCGTTGATACGCTACGAGTGGTTCATGGACTCGTACTGGTATTACTACATGCTCACCCCATTTGGTGACATCCTGGAGGAAGGCGAGACTCCCTACGAGCACAAGAGCCACCCCTACGTGTTCAAAGCCTATCCGTTCATCGACGGCGAGGTGCATTCCTTCGTGAGCAATGTCATCGACCAGCAGCGATACACCAACCGCCTTATCACGATGTACGACTGGATCATGCGTGCGAGCGCCAAAGGAGTGCTCCTGTTCCCCGAAGAGTGTCTGCCGAAGGGCATGAGCATGGAAGACGTGGCCGACGAGTGGGCGCGCTTCAACGGTGTAATCATGATACGTCAGCCGAAGACCGGCACCGCCCTGCCCCAGCAGATAGCGAACAACTGCACTCAGATAGGCATCTCGGAGTTGCTGAACATGCAGTTGAAGTTTTTTGAGGACATCAGCGGCGTGAACGGCGCTTTGCAGGGCAAGCCCGGCTACAGTGGCATGTCAGCGAGCCTGTATAACCAGCAGGCACAGAACGCCACCACGTCGTTGCTCGACCTTCTCGACACGTTCAGTTCGTTCATCCGTGAAGGCGCATACAAGGACGTGAAGAACATCCAGCAGTACTACGACACGCCGCGAGTGTTCAATATCGCCGGCAAGAACTCCACCATCGTGGAGTATGACCCGAAGAAGATACGCGATGTGGAATTTGACCTGAGCATTGTGGAGAGCACGTCAACGCCGGCCTTCAGGACGATGGCGAACGAGTGGCTTATGCAGTTGTGGCAGGCGAAGGCTATCAGTGTGGAGCAGTTGTTGGAGCACAGTGACTTCCCGTTTGCCGACGAGCTGCTTCAGAGCATCAAGTCGCAGCGCGAGCAGTTGGAGAAGGGCGGTGTGCCCGAAGGTTTGTCGCCCGAGCTTGCCCAGCAGGTGCAGCAGGGCGCAAACATGCAGGCGGTGAACCAAGCCCAACAAATGCTACAGTAAGAAG
>CAVHDN010000057.1:0-9452 GCA_963634315.1 Flexilinea sp.
CTTTTGGCCAAATCCAAGAGCCACATCAAGCAGGGCTACATCTGCAGCGGTCGCGGACGCACCGTCAGGGTGCGTCTGCGCGACCGCCGCGCTTATCTCACTATAAAGGGACCGTCGCTTGACGGAGGCCTAAGCCGTTATGAGTTTGAAAAGGAGATAACTCCCGATGAGGCTTCCCATCTTTTTGTTCTATGTGAACCGGGAGCCATTGACAAGGTGCGCTACCTTGTAGATTACCACGGCCACACTTTTGAGGTGGACGAGTTTCATGGCGACAACGAGGGACTGGTTATGGCCGAGGTGGAGTTGGCCTCCAACGACGAGACCTTCGACAAGCCGAGCTTCATAGGTTATGAAGTCACTGGCGACAGGCGGTTCTACAATTCCTCTCTCACCAAGTTCCCCTTTAAAACATGGAGCGACGACGCGCCAAGAGCAGACCAATGACCGCTGCGAGGGTCACTCCTGTGGCGTTGGCGGCCAAGTCGAGCCAGTCGCCACTGCGCCTTCCATTAGTGCAATATTCCTGAAGCAACTCTATAATGCCACTTGTGACTATTGGAGCCGCCCATACGAGAAGGAACAGTTTTGCCTTCTCCTTTATTTTATCGTGCCTTTTCATGTACTCCACCCACATTACAGTGCACGTCGCCCCGTACATGCAAATGTGAGTCCACTTGTCTATGAACTGTATGTTGTCGAGCCGTGTGTGGGGAGGTGTGAAAAAGGACAAGTACCACACCACTACCCAAAAGGCAACCGTCAATGGGTATTTCCTTACTATTTGATATATATGCTGCATCTCGCACATTATTTTGGTGCAAAAATAAGTTTTTTTTCATACTTTTGCAAGCACTATTATAAAAAGAGCTTTATGGGACAATCTGAGAGAGCCAATTTTGGCAGTAAGATAGGAGTGATACTCGCTACGGCAGGTTCAGCCGTAGGCTTAGGCAACATTTGGCGTTTTCCATACATGGCCGGCGATAATGGCGGCGCCGCTTTCATCTTGATATATCTTGGTTGTGTGCTGTTGTTCGGCATTCCGTGCATGCTCAACGAGTTTATCATTGGCCGCCATGCGCAGTCCAACATGCTGCGAGCCTATGGAAAGGTGTCGGGCAACAAGGCGTGGACCGCTGTGGGTGCGCTTGGCGTCTTCACAGGTTTCATCATAACGAGCTACTACGCAGTGGTGTCGGGCTGGTGCCTACAGTACATCTATGCATCTGGTGTCGGACAACTCAGCGGTGACATGGAATATGTGCGCAACTACTTCATGGATTTTGAGAAAGACCCGTTTAAGCCTGTCGTTTGGACAGTGGCGTTTCTCCTCATCACCAACTTCATCATTGTGCGTGGCGTGCGCAGCGGCATTGAGCGTGCGTCAAAGCTCATGATGCCTACACTCTTTATACTTCTGCTTGTCATCGTAGTAGCAGCCTGCTCCCTGCCAGGGGCGTTGAAAGGCGTTGAGTTCCTGTTCCATCCCGATTTCAGCAAGGTCACGTCGGGCACATTCCTCGGCGCGTTGGGTCAGTCGTTCTATTCGCTTAGCGTCGGCATGGGCTGTCTATGCACGTTTGCCTCCTACTTCAACCGTGAGACCAGCCTTACTCGCTCGGCGGTTCAGATAGCTTCGCTCGACACTCTGGTGGCCATACTTGCCGGACTGATCATCTTCCCCGCCGCGTTCTCCGTCGGCATAAACCCCGACTCGGGACCTTCGCTTGTGTTCATAACCCTGCCGAACGTGTTCAACCAAGCGTTCCACGCCATACCTTTTTTAGGTAGCATAGTGTCAGTGTTGTTCTATGCCCTGCTCTCGTTAGCCGCCCTCACGTCGCTCATCTCGCTCCATGAGGTTAGCACGGCGTTCTTTCACGAGGAGATGCACATCAGCCGCAAGAGTGCCGCATGGATAGTCACTATCTCCTGCTCCATACTTGGCGCATTGTGCTCGCTGTCCTTGGGCCGCTTCGACGGACTGCAGTTGTTTGGCCGATCCATGTTTGACCTTTTCGATTTCTTCAGCGGTCAGATATTCCTGCCCATTGGCGGTTTCCTCACTTGTATCCTTGTGGGCTGGTTCCTGCCCCACAAGTTGGTGCGCGACGAGTTCACCAACGACGGTAAACTGCGTGGCGGACGACTCTTCCACTTCTACATTCTTTGCGTGAAATACCTGTGTCCACTGCTCATAGCCTTGATATTCCTTAACCAATTCGGCATAATCTAACAGCAAAGGCATGAAAAAGCAACCACGGCGCATCGGTTATGTGAAGTCTGACCGCAAGGCGGCCTTGGCGTTGGTGTTGCTTGCCGTGGTAGCAACGGTCATTACGGCCTATATAGGTTGGCGCAATGACCGCACTGCCGGGCCGACCGACTCTGCTGACTCCACCATTGCACAAGCCCAACGCGACACTGCCAGCGCTCGCCATTCTGGTGAAAAGTACTATAAAGTGGAGGGACGCAAGGTGGAACTGTTCCCGTTCGACCCCAACACCGCCGACTCCACAGCCTTACTGCGTCTTGGTCTTCAGCCGTGGCAGGTGCGTAGCATCTACAAGTATCGCGCCAACGGTGGCGTGTTTTCCCATCCTGACGATTTCGCCCGACTGTATGGCCTGACCACAGGACAGTTCCACCGCTTGAGGCCATACATTCGCATATCCCCATACTTCCGTCCTGCCGCCGAGACCGTTGGCCGCAAGGAACGCAGGAATAGTGACAGCGGCGAGCCTGCACGGCAGCAATCACAACAACCTCAGCAGTCACGCCCGCACAGCAACAAGATAAGCGGCGTGCAGCGCATAGCCCTCAACACCGCCGACACCACCGAACTGATGCGTGTGCCGGGCATTGGCCGCTACTATGCAAGGAGGATAGAACAATACAGGCAACGCCTTGGAGGATACGTTAGTGTGGAACAGCTTGACGAGATTGACGGTTTCCCCTCCGAAGCCAAGCACTTCTTCACCATAGAGCAAAACTCACAGAAACGCATCAACGTTAACAAACTTGACCTTGCGCAACTGTGCCGCCACCCGTATATGGGTTATAGGCGCGCTAAGGCCATTGTGGAATACCGAAGATTGCACGGGCGGATAAAAAGCCTCAAAGAGCTTAGCGCCAGCGGCTCGTTTTCTTCCGACGACATAAGCCGTTTGGAGTCTTATGTCGAGTTCTAACCCTATCTTTTAAACGGACATTTCGCGCAGCACGTCAACCGATTTCAGTTGCGGGAAGTCTGGCAGATGTATTTCGTAGTAGCGCAGGGCCACGTCGAGCAGACGGTTCCGCTCGTCGCGTGAGAGACGGAACAGGTGCATGTTGTGGTAGTTCATGCGCATCAAGATAGTCATGCGACGTGCGTCGTCCGGCGCGAGACAGTCGTTGTGCAGTGGCTTTTGTGTGCTGAAGCATCCGCTGCGCAGGTCGAAAAAGTCGCCGTCGGAGTAGTTGTCGAGGTTAGGGAAGAAGCCGAGGAAGCGTGTGAGACGCAAGAGAAACACGAGATGGAAGTTGGCTATGCCCGTCTTGCTGCCGTCAAGCCACCGCAGACTGTCGGCAATGTAGCTGAACAGCGGCTCGCCCTGCCGTTCGCCGTTGAGCGCACGGCACATGAACTCGGCCAAAAAGAGCGATATTGACAACTTTGTGGGGTTGAACGGAATGTCGGCAAAGGCCACGCTGATGCTGGCGGCCGTTAGCTTTTGCAACTGGAGCTTTGGCCGCATGTCATATTCCACTTCGAGCAGCGACAATGGTTGGAAGTACTGCTTCTTCAGTTTGCCGCGAACTAAGACAGTCGCCACGAACGACAGCCGTCCACCGCTTCGGGTGAACAGGTCTGTTATCAGTTTGTTGTCGCCGTACTTAAACGAGCGCAACACTATAGCCTCTGTCTTTGTGAGCATGCTTCCTTTGTCGTTTATGGCGCGTCCGCACTGCGCGAAGGCTTCGCAAGCCTCTCTCATCGCTTTCCGTTGTCCATGCAAAGGTAAGCATTTTCTGGTTCCTATGCACTTCTTTCTAAGTCCGCTCGATGCCAGGCTTGTGTATTGGAGGCATGAAACGGCTTTGAAAAAAGCGACAAACCACAAAGTCCAAGTCAATGCCTCAAAAGGCCCTAAAATAGAGCCAAAAGAAAAGTGCCGCTTTTCTCATAGAAAAGAGGCACTTTTCTGGTAGAAATGAGGCGCATTTCTCATAGAAAAGAGGCGCCTTTCTAAAAGGGGTGTGACGCAATCGACTCTATATCTATATGTGTCAAAGTTGCGACTTGCGATGCTTGAATCTCTTCCGAATTCCCATGATGGCTAAAGAGCATAAACAGCAAGGCTAAAAGGCATGTTTAGACATGCTATATATGCCCTTTAGCAATATTTACGCTTATTCGCTTGGCTGCGCCAAACTGCAGACCCATTGTCTCGACAAGGGTAAATTTTATCAAATTGCTTGTTTACAGTACCTTTATTTCGTAACTTTGCATCTCCAAATCGGGGGCTTTGCGTTTATCCACAGCCCCAACAATAACAGGTTAATGGATAATAAGGACAGTAAAAACGAGTTTGTGCGCCGCGTGGCCGAGCAGAAATACGAGTTCGGCTTCACCACCGACGTGCACACAGAAGTGATAGAGCGTGGACTGAACGAGGATGTCGTGCGGCTCATCTCGGCCAAGAAGCACGAGCCCGACTGGCTTTTGGACTTCCGTCTGCGGGCTTTCCGCCATTGGCTCACGCTCGAACAGCCCTCGTGGGGCCATGTCCACCTGCCCGAAATCGACTATCAAGCCATCTCCTACTATGCCGACCCGCTGGCCAAGAAGCCCAACGAGGAGAAGAAAGAGATGGACCCTGAACTGGTGAAGACGTTCGACAAGCTCGGCATTCCTCTCGAGGAGCGTCTGGCTCTTAGCGGCACGGCCGTTGATGCCATCATGGACTCTGTGTCGGTGAAGACCACGTTCAAGGAGAAGCTTGCCGAGAAGGGCATAATATTCTGCTCCATTGGTGATGCCGTGAGAGACCACGCCGAGCTCGTTCGCGAATATCTCGGCAGTGTGGTTCCCTACCGCGACAACTTCTACGCTGCGCTCAACAGCGCTGTGTTCAGCGATGGCTCGTTCGTGTATATCCCAAAGGGAGTGCGCTGCCCTATGGAGCTAAGCTCCTATTTCCGCATCAACGCACGCAACACCGGCCAGTTTGAGCGCACGCTCATCGTGGCCGACGACAACTCCTACGTGTCTTACCTTGAGGGATGCACCGCTCCCATGCGCGACGAAAACCAACTTCACGCCGCCATAGTGGAGATAATAGTGAAGGACAATGCCGAGGTGAAGTACTCTACAGTGCAGAACTGGTATCCTGGCGATGAGAACGGACGGGGCGGAGTGCTCAACCTTGTGACCAAGCGAGGCGACCTGCGCGGTGTCAACTCCAAGCTGTCGTGGACGCAGGTGGAGACGGGTTCGGCCATAACGTGGAAGTATCCGTCGTGTCTGCTGCGTGGCGACAACTCGGTGGCGGAGTTCTATAGCGTGGCCGTTACCAACAACTATCAGGAGGCTGACACGGGTACGAAGATGATACACATGGGCAAGAACACCAAGAGCACCATCATCAGCAAGGGCATAAGTGCCGGACACAGCCAGAACTCCTACCGTGGCCTGGTGCGTGCTACGGCCAACGCCGACAATGCGCGCAACTACTCGTCGTGCGACTCTCTGCTGCTGGGCAGTGAGTGTGGGGCCCACACCTTCCCTTACATGGACATTCATAACGACACGGCAGTGGTGGAGCATGAGGCCACAACGAGCAAGATAAGCGAAGACCAACTGTTCTATTGCAATCAGCGCGGCATCCCCACCGAACAGGCCGTGGGGCTCATCGTCAACGGCTACGCCAAGGATGTGCTCAACAAGCTTCCCATGGAGTTTGCTGTGGAGGCGCAAAAGTTGCTTAGTGTGTCGCTCGAGGGAACGGTGGGATAGAAGGTCAGATTTAAAGAAGACGAAAGAAATATGTTAGTAGTAAAAAACCTGCATGCCAAGATAGGCGACAAAGAGATATTGAGGGGCGTGAACCTCACTATAAAGGATGGTGAGACCCACGCCATCATGGGGCCCAACGGTTCCGGCAAGTCCACGTTCAGTGCGGTGCTCGTGGGCAATCCGCTGTATGAGGTGACCGAAGGCTCCATAGAGTTCAACGGCAAGGACCTCTTGGCCATGAAGCCAGAGGACAGGGCGCATGAGGGACTTTTCCTCTCGTTTCAGTATCCAGTGGAAATCCCTGGAGTGTCAATGACCAACTTCATGCGGGCGGCCATCAACGAGAAGCGTAAGTATGAGGGACTGGAACCAATGAATGCTGGCGACTTCCTCAAACTGATGCGCGAGAAGCGAAAGATTGTGGAACTCGATAGTAAACTGGCAGGGCGCTCGGTCAATGAGGGCTTTAGTGGAGGTGAGAAGAAGCGCAACGAGATATTCCAAATGGCCATGCTCGAACCGAAGCTGAGTATTCTCGACGAGACCGATTCTGGACTCGATGTCGATGCTTTGCGCATTGTGGCCGAGGGAGTCAACAAACTGAAGACTCCGCAGACGTCTTGCATTGTCATAACCCACTACGAGCGGTTGCTCGACATTCTGAAGCCCGAAACCATCCATGTGCTTTACAAGGGGAGAATAGTGAAGACGGCCGGGCCGGAGCTGGCTAAGGAGATTGAAGAGCGCGGCTACGACTGGATAAAAGCAGAGACGGGGGAGTGACACTATGCAGAGCGAGAAGCAGTATATCGACCTTTACCAGCAGTGCCGTAGCCTTATCTGCAACCATAGTGCGGCCGTGCTCAATGCCGTGCGCGACCGTTCGTTCGATGATTTCAAGCGGTTGGGCTTCCCCACACGCAAGGTTGAACGCTACAAATACACCGACATGGCTGCCTTGTTCGAGCCAGACTATGGTCTCAACCTTAATCGTCTTGACATTCCCGTCAACCCCTACGATGCATTCCGCTGCGATGTGCCTAACCTGAGCACGTCGCTTTATTTCATCATAAACGATGTTTTCTACTCCAAAATGCTTCCCAAAGGGCAGTTGCCAGAGGGTGTCATTGTGGACTCTTTAAGCTCTGTAGCTTCCAAAATGCCCGATTTCATCGGGATGTACTATTCAAAGATTGCCAAGACTGGCGATGATGGCATTACAGCCTTGAACACTATGCTTGCGCAGGACGGTCTTGTGGTTTATGTGCCGCGTGGCGTTCGGGTGGAAAAGACCATTCAGGTGGTGAACATCCTTCGCTCCGACGTTGACCTGATGGTAAACCGGCGGGTGCTTATTGTCGTTGAGGATGGAGCGGAGGTCAAACTCTTGTTCTGCGACCATGCTGTTGATGACCGCCATTTCCTCACTACGCAGGTCATAGAGGCTTATGTCGGCGACAATGCGCAGCTTGATTTGTACTGCCTTGAGGAGACTCACGCCAAGAATGTGCGCGTAAGCAATCTCTACATTGACCAAAAGGCCAACAGTAGGGTCAACCATAACATCATCACCTTGCACAATGGGGTTACGCGAAACCGCACCGACCTTGTGCTCAATGGCGAGGGATCCGAGTGCAACTTGTGCGGCTGCGTCATTGCCGACAAACAGGAACGGGTTGACAACAACACTCTCATCGACCACCGCGCGGCTCATTGCACCAGTCGCGAACTATATAAATATGTGCTCGACGACCATGCCGTGGGAGCTTTCGCCGGACGTGTGCTTGTGCGTCATGGTGCACAGAAGACCGTGTCGCAGGAGACCAACCAAAACCTTT
Source organism: Flexilinea sp. (assembly GCA_963634315.1). Classification (GTDB taxonomy): domain Bacteria; phylum Bacteroidota; class Bacteroidia; order Bacteroidales; family Bacteroidaceae; genus Prevotella. Next base: position 7,843 of record CAVHDN010000057.1, read on the forward strand.
GTGCCTCAAAGGAGGCTCGGATGTACACCCAGCCCATGCTTGAGATTTATGCCGACGATGTGAAGTGCTCGCACGGCTCAACCGTGGGGCAGCTCAACGATGCGGCTCTCTTCTACATGCGTCAGCGTGGCATTTCGCTCAAGGAGGCCAAGTTGCTGTTGCAGTTTGCCTTTGTCAACGAGGTCATCGACCAGATGCAGCTTGAGCCGTTGCGCGACCGCCTGCATCATCTTGTTGAGAAACGGTTCCGTGGCGAACTGAACAAGTGTGAGGGGTGCAAACTCTGCAAATGATAAAACGCACAGCCATGTATGATATAGCCAAAGTTCGTCAGGATTTCCCCATATTGTCGCGTGAGGTCTATGGTCGTCCGCTTGTCTATCTTGACAATGCCGCCACCACCCAAAAGCCTTTGTGTGTGCTCGATGCCATGCGCGACGAGTATCTCAATGTCAACGCTAATGTGCATCGGGGCGTTCACTACCTCTCGCAACAAGCCACCGACCTCCACGAGGCGGCGCGCGAGACGGTGCGGCGCTTCATAAACGCCCGTTCCACCAGTGAGATTGTCTTCACGCGTGGCACTACCGAGGGCATAAACCTTGTGGTGTCGTCGTTCTGCGATGAGTTCATGCGTGAGGGCGACGAGGTCATAGTCTCCGTCATGGAGCACCACTCCAACATAGTGCCGTGGCAGTTGCAGGCGGCCAAGCGTGGAATAGCCATCAAGGTGGTTCCTATGGATGACGAGGGAAACCTCAAGACCGATGAAATCGAACGTTTGATTACGCCAAGGACGAAAATTGTCAGTATCACTCATGTCAGCAATGTGCTCGGTACGGTCAATCCCGTAAAGGATATTGTGGCTTTGGCTCACGCCCATAATCTGCCCGTGTTGGTGGATGGCGCACAGAGCACTCCCCACTTCAAGGTTGACGTGCAGGACCTCGACTGCGACTTCTTTGTGTTTAGCGGTCATAAGATGTATGGGCCTACTGGCATTGGTGTCTTGTACGGCAAGGAGCAGTGGCTCGACAGTCTGCCTCCTTATCAAGGTGGTGGAGAGATGATAGAGAGCGTCAGTTTCGACAAGACGGTGTTTGAAAAGCTTCCGTTTAAGTTTGAGGCTGGCACGCCCGACTATGTGGCTACCCATGGCTTGGCCAAGGCCATCGACTACATTGAGTCGTTGGGCATGGACAACATTGCAGAGCACGAGCGCGAGCTTACAAAATATTGCATGGAAAGACTCTCCGCCATCGATGGAATGAGGCTTTTTGGAGTGTCAAGCCACAAAGATGCAGTGGTTTCGTTTCTTGTTGGCAACATCCATCACCTTGACTTGGGTACCCTGTTAGACCGTCTTGGCATTGCCGTACGCACCGGTCACCACTGTGCGCAACCGCTCATCACCCGTCTCGGCATACAAGGCACCGTGCGTGCCTCGTTCGCTTTATACAATACAAAGGACGAAGTAGATGCTCTTGCAGAGGGTATTGAGCGTGTGAGACGGATGTTTTGAGTATGTTCTTTTCCGGAAAATAGGGTTTCTTCCATCGATATTAAAGCACTAAAAGAACTTCTCTATGCTTTCTTCCCACTACTATGAC